>WFPU01000323.1 GCA_015487435.1 Sulfurimonas sp. | reverse complement strand
GTGGAGTGTATCTGCTTAGAATGAAAGGTCCTGTTGCTTTTGGAGTATGTAAAAGATGTCACAAAAAATAAGCAATAAGCTGTAACAATTAAAATTTTATTATTTATTACTTTTATTAGGAAATTTATTAAACATTTTTTCTAATAAATTGTTAATATAAATACTTTTCTTCTCTTGTGAATCTATCTCAGTTGAGAGTTCATCTTCTGCTGTTGACAACCAAAATACAGTATTTTTTTGTAGATCTAAAATTTCCACAACAAATCTTCCCTCTTCATACTCATAGGTCCGTGTAGTTGTAACAGAACTTATAGGTTCTCTTGGAAAGTGATCCAACATATACATTTTACCATCTGCATCATATGCTAAACGGTTATAATAATCTGCTCTTAGACCCATACCCATCTCTTGATAATTTGTCTCCAACTCACTTCTTTTTTGAACATCAAGATGAAATACAATATAAAAATCAGCATCTTTTTTTTGTGAAGAGATATAACCTTTTTTTTCAAAATAATTAATTAAGGATTTTTTCAAACGACTTCGCATAAAGTTTTTTCCATCATCTTTTTTTGTATAAACAACATAAAACTTATTTAATACACTATAATCATACTCAGGATCACTATCTACTTGTACTTGTAATGTTGAGCATCCGCTTATAAAAAAAGTTGCCACTACTAACAAAATCCAATGTTTCATATATTCTTTCCTTAAGCTTAATAACAATTTCATAATTATAACAGAAGTTGTATAACGAAATAATTGATTTCTCTGAACGATTAGTTATTAGATTCTGGATCAAGTCCAGAATGACAGAACCATCCTCAGCGTCACCCTAAACTTGATTTAGGGTCTAGTTTTTAATTAATAAGAGGACACAATTATAAATCTTTGTTTATCGTTTGCTTTAATAATTTAGCTTCATTTACATATCCATTTAAATTAAAATAGTAGTACTGCTCATAAAGTTTTTTGATAGATTTATCTCCTAAATAACTGCTAATATCATATGAAAAACTTTTTTTCAAAAATCCTAATGTATCAAAACTGTTACCATCCTCATCATTATATCTAGATCTATATATCTCAGCCAATAAGTTAGTATCATTAGCAGGTATAGCTAAACTGCTAATCTTAATTAATTGATCTCTTGAAAGGGCAAAATAACGCATTAAATCATGTACATTCTCTATATTTAGATGTTTAAGGACACTATTTATTTGTGGATTTTTCATTATTTTTTGAATTTTTTCATAATCATAAACTATTGGTTGAGAAGAGCCAAACATTAAAAAATCTCTTGTCTGAACATTAACAAAGCTAATCACATATTCAAAAGTATCTGTATATGCTTTTATTATACTTTTTAGTGTTGCCACATCAATCTTAAATAGAGGCAGCCACTGCGCACTAATCCCATCTTCTAAAAGTTTAGACTTAACAATTTTAAAAAAATCTTTATTCATTATATTTGATCCACCTGAAAGCCATGGGTGTGAGGGTTGTGACACTATAATATCATAAGATTCTTTGGAGATTAATAAACTGTTTCGTGCATCATTAACACTTATATGGACTCTTTTATCACTATCTGTTGGTAATTTGTTGCTATAAAGAGTTCTAACAGCATCAAGTACGGCAGAATCAAGTTCAACTATATCAATACTCTTTAACGGATTCATTGCCAATGCCTTAACTGTTGTTCCTCCTCCATAACCGATAACAAATGCTTTTTGCGCACTAGGATTTAGTAAAAATGGGATCTGTCCCAATAAAAATTCACTTAGTAACAACTTATCACTCTCGCATATATTTATAGTCGATTCTGGCATACCATTATTTGATAGTATCATAATGCATGGGCTGTTATGATAACTATGTATACTAATAATCCCCGTTTGCCCCTCTTTAATATAATGAGTCTTAAAGTTCAAATCTGAAGCGTGTACTCCAGCATTACGCTGTATCACTAAGTTTATCATGGAACGATAATCTATATGTGCTAAATAATTACTTGATAATAGAAATATAACAATAAAGGCACCCAAAATATATGAAACTTTTTGAATTCTAAAGCACTTTATAAAGAGTAAAGAAGAAAGTAAAACTAGTATTGACATGGCTGTTAATAGAACATCTGTTGAGAAATATGGAATAATCCAAAATCCAGCAATTACAGAACCAAAAATCCCCGCAATAATATTAACGGCATATGCTCGACCAACATGAGAATGAAGTGTAGCAATATCAGGAAAATAATATTTTAAAGATATAGGAAAAAGTGCTCCAAAAAGGGCAGTTGCAGGTAGTAGTAGCAAAAACATAACAAAGTATTTACTCCATCTATAAATAAAAGGGTCAACTTCCATTGAATTTAGTTGCTCATAAATTTCTGGAAACATCCCTAAACCAACTCGAGCGCCTAAAAGTGCTACTGCAAGTAAAATTAGTCCAAAAAATAGAACTTTTTCTGTGTTAAAATTGGAAATTATCTTAGATTTAGCTATAAATGAACCAATAGTAATACCAATTAAAAACATGGCTAAAATCAAAGAAAACCCATAAATTGTATTCTCTGTATATATAATAAGAAACTTCATCCAACCAACTTCTGTTGCCATTGCACTTAGTCCAGTCACAAAAAGTACAATCAGGGCTTTATTATTAAATTTTTTTGGCTCTTGCATATCATGTGAAGATATAGATAAAGTATTGGTAAAAAAAGTAAAACGGTCGTATAAAGCAAAACCTATCAACACAATAAGCAGATTAAGTGCGGCTGCTATATATAGAGTACCATCTAAGCCAAAATGTGGTATAAAAACAAAACCTGCTAGCAGCACTCCAGCAACAGCACCAGCACTATTGAATGCATAAAAGTGTGCAAGCTTTCCTCCAATTTCATTTTTATGTATAATTGCAATAGACATTAGCAGAGGAAAAGTAGTACCAATTAAAAATGTTGGTATAAAAAGAAGTAACACCACTACAAAAAATTTAAATCCTAAACCAGCTTCAATAATCGGAAGTATTGAGATGAAGTAATCTAAATTTAAAAGTATTGGTAGCAATAAAATAGCACTTAATGCAATTGCTATCTCAACTACAAGGTAAACTTTAAATCTATTTTGAAATTTTTTTATAATATATCCGGCAAAATAACTACCAAGTCCTAAACCGAGAAAAAATGCTGCTAAAACTGTACTTATAGAGATAGAAGTAGATCCAATGCTTAATCCTAGAAGACGAACCCAAAGCACCTGATATATAAGAGCAGAACTACCAGAGAGAAGTAAAAAAAGTGAAACAGTCCATTTTAAATAAGAGTATCTAAATATTTTCATAATTAAATACTCCAAACACTATTTTTGCTTTTATTTTTTATTTGATATCGGTTTAACTTTTATTAATTTATTACGATTAAATGATGCAGCTATAATTACAATAATTATAACAGATATTACATAATATATCCATTCAGGGACCGGTACAGGGTCGCCAGATGCATAAGAATGCAACCCTGAAAGGTAATAATTTACACCAAAATAAGTCATAATTACAGTACTGTATGCCACTACTGAAAAAGCGTTAAATAAAAAGTTTGAACTTAATGCCTTAACAAAACGAAGATGCACTCCAATCACATAAACTAAAATTGTTATCAAAGACCAAGTTTCTTTTGGATCCCAACCCCAGTAGCGTCCCCACGATTCATTTGCCCATACTCCACCTAAAAAGTTTCCTGCTGTAAACAGAGTTAATCCAACTATCATCGCCATCCCACTAATACGCGTAGCCTCTAAAATATTTACACTAATTTGTTTACGATTACTTTCATTACGAAGCATTATATAAAAAATCAATGATACAAATCCTAGTAGTGTACTTAAACCAAAAAAACCATAACTAGCAGTAATAACTGCAACATGTATAGTTAACCAGTAAGATTTAAGCACTGGTACCATTGTTGTAATTTGTGGATCAAGCCAACTTAGATGTGCTACAAATAGAGTAATACCTGCAAATATACCTGTTGTTGCTACAGCTAATTCTGATGTTCTTGCAAATAATAAACCTGAGAGAATAATAGACCAAGAGATATAAAGCATTGCCTCATACCCATTACTCCATGGGGCATGTCCTGAGATATACCATCTCAATCCAATACTTGCTGTATGTGCGACAAAACCTAATATTAATACTGCTACAACAATGCGAGTAGCCATTTTTAAATCTATCTGTGGTCTAGCTATACGAACAAATACTAATACTAATAGTATGAAACCTGCAATTAAATAAACAGGATATAATCTATCAAATATTTTTAATTCATTGTACATTAATTCAGCTTTTATAATTGTTTTAGAAGGTATAAGCTCTGAGGAATATTTTTGTTGATAATCTTTTATTGCATCAATAGCTTTATTTGCTTCAGTATAGTCTCCACTTTGTATACTAGAAGCTAAAGCACTGGAGTTATATCTTAATATTGATAAAACTTCATGTGATGCCTGAACTGGAAAACTCTTAAGCGCTTCATCTGGATAATACCATTTGTCATTGGGATCACCTTGAAGTGGAAATACTCTCATAAAACGGCCAGAATACACCATATAAGCGACATTTAATCTCTCGTCTACTTTGATAATATCTTTCTCTAATGTACCTCTTTGAGCTGGTTTTTTTCTAATTGCTTCTTCTGCGAAAGAAGCTAATTTATATTGACCATATATATCAAAAGCGTCATTATAAGAAAACTTTTTTTGAGATTTTTCCATACCTAATATTTTTTTAACTTCTGGGTGAGTAGCTTTAATCATATCTATTTGTTTCCAAGCATGTGGGTTTGTTACCATACCTAAAATAATTTGATTATGGTTTAAACCAGCGACAGTACTTGTTCCAGCAATTTTATTAATATAGTTGGTATTGATAGTATCAAGGGGTTTAATCCGTCCATCACGACTTTGCACCAACATAGTTGCATAATAATTAGCATGCTCTTTATTAACATTTTTCATTTTTGGTATATCTGATTCTGAAGCCATTAACGGTTGAGAATAAAAAAGTGTGCCTATCACCGCTATTGCCATAATTAAACTTGGCGTATATTCATATTTTGTACGAGCTAATTTTGAAAAATAGCTGTTTGGATTTAAAAGATTCAAAAACATTCCAACTATTAAAAGCGTATAGCCAAAATAGGTAGGCCATTTTCCAGGATCATGATTTACAGAAAGGATAGTCCCTTTTTCATCTTTGTCATAAGATGATTGAAAAAATAAAAATCCACCGTAATCAAGAATATTGTTCATATATATTTTATAATCATGTATAACTGAATTTTCTTTATCTATCAATGTAACCTCACTCTCATATGATGATGGACTCATGGAACCTGGATATTTTAGTAAATTAAAATCTCTAAGCTTTAAGGAAAATGGTAACTCTAGCATTTTTGCTCCCCATTCTAATGTAAATTTAGTATCGCCCATCTCAAAATTTTCAGCAAATCCTTTGTAGCGTTTTCCTTTACCCATTAGTGCTATCTCTTTATGTTCACCACCATATTCAACATCTACTACCAATGCAGAAAGTGCATCTTTTTCTGTGCTGTGTTTCATATTCATGATTTTTTTATATTCATCTATACTTATAACTTTAACCAAGCCTTTGTCAAAAACTGCCTTTGAAACAAGTTTAACACCTTTAACATCATACATTTTTTTTAAATCGAATTTATATTTAACCCCTGCCTCATAATTACCATGAGATTGATTACTCATCATTGTCCAATTAATTGGAGTATTTGACACAAAATTAATTTCGCCATTTTCGATACTAAGTTGTAATATCCGTTTATTGTTTATTTCTACTTGTTTATCAAAATAAACAGCCAATGGACCAATATCTATTGATTCACCTTTTTTTAAAAAGTATTTTTCTGGCCCTTGAGGTGTTAATATTACAAATACTGCTATTGGTTCTCCATTTGGATCATCCACTGCTATTTTAACCGCTTTATTTATAAATTTTTTGAATGAGACTGTAACTTCTTTCTCATCTATATCTAAAGAGTTACTAAAATTTCTACCACCTAATTCTGACATATAAACAACATCATCCCTTTCATATTTATTAGAACCTTTTGTTGCTTTAATTTGTACAAAAGCATCTGATGAGATCATTTTATCTTGTGTAGCACCTTCACGAATATGCATTACACCTTCATAACCAAAATAGCGAGTAACACCTGAACCAACTAAAATAACTAAAAATCCAATATGAAATAAAAGAACAGGAATTTTTTTAATTTTAATCATCTTATATTTAAATATATTTCCAATAATGCTTATACCCAAAAGTACTTGAATCGCTTCAAACCATCGACTACTATAAACCAATGCCCATGATGTATTTATACCATAGTCATTTTCTATAAATGTGCCTACTGCGCTAGCCAATGCAAATACAAAAGTCAATACTAACATCAACTTCATAGAGATCAAAAATGACCATATCTTCTTAATAAATATCATATTTTTCCTTGAGTTATTTTATAATTATATTAATTTTGGAGTTTATCATAAAGATGCTACATAAAGGTTAATAGTCTTCTTATCTAGCCTAGATCCTGAATCAAGTTCAGGACGACGCAATTTGAAATTCAAGATGACGCAGTCGTCATTCCAAACTTGTACCACAAGTCGTCATTCCAAACTTGATTTGGAATCCAATTAATCTACCTTTTCTTCTTTCTTAGGTTTTAAAACTGAATTATGTATCTTTTCTTTTGTAAACTTCTTTTCTTTTATATGTTTAATAGCTATAATCTTCCATCTATCTTTTCCTTTTACTAATGTATAGTTCATATGGTAAAAAATATTTACTGGTTCTAATGCATAATCTCTAGTACTTAAATCAACATAAGCAAATGTCCAGTTTTCCATTGTTTGTATAGTTGCATTATTTTCATTATAATTAATTTTAGAAAATTTTAAGTCATTTATTTTGGCGACCATTGCAAGATTATTAAACTTCCAAGAATCAGCCCATACCATAAGTTTTTCGTAAACATCTTTTGAAAGTTTACCTTTAAGCAGTTTTGTATTGCCACTTTTAGTCATTTTTATAATGCCGTAATTGTACTCTAACAATGCATGTTTAATATATTTTTCATCACTTATATTTGGCATAGCTATACTAAATGGTGCCATCAATAATAATATAAATATAATTTTTTTCATAAAATCATAACCCTACGGCATCAAATTTGGATCATAACCAGGGACAGTATTACCACCATGACATGAACCTCCACCACAACCTGAGCCAGCTACATCATTAGCATCCGTTACACTATTTTTTATATACCTAGTAAATCTTAAGCTAGTTCCATTATAGTTATATGGACTTGGAAAAGTGTCATACCCTATAAGTCTAGAGATAGGGGATCCATGAGGTACTGCTACATGACACTCTACACAATCGTAATTTCTATTTCTCATCCACGAATTCCATTGATTTTTATGTGGCTCATTTAGATCGTGACAGTTTTTACAAAACAACCCTGCATCTCCAACTGTACCAATATCATCTGTATCATAAAGAGTTACACCATCTGGTTTTGTAGGCCAATATTGATTTTCACCTTTTAACATAAATTTCAAATCTGAACCATGAGGACCTTTTGGATCTCCACCTAACTCATTATCAGCTCCATGACAATCTGAACAATACATTGTATTGCCTCCTGGATTAGTATTCCATGGTGATAAAAGAGCAGCCGTTGGTATAGCTTTTGGAGCATAAGAACCTATCCTATTATCAGCAGAGACTACTACAGGATGACCTGATTTATTGTTAATGTTCATCTCCCATGCAACATCTGTTATAGCTACATTAAAAGGATCACTCACAGATGGATATGTTGTAGCCGGATTAGTTGCAGAGAGTGTATTACCTAACCCCCAATATGAATGACATTTAAAACATATCTGATACTCTTTAGTAGAGGATTCAAGTGTTGTAAAAGTTATAGGTTGTATCCACTCTGTTGGCCAAGTTGGCTCAACTCCAGTTACACCCTCTAGTGCTGGTGAAACATTATTTGTATTTGCGCTAGGTGTCCCATACCAAGTCCCATCAGTTACATGTGTGTCTTTTTTAGCTTTGTGTGGATTGTGACAGTCCATACAAACAGCATGTTTGTTGTTACTCCAAGCTACACCTTTTCCTCCGTATGGATCAACTGGCGTATCTTCTCCATAAAGCACATCTATGTTTGTATGGCTACCATCTGGATTGTTTGCTGAAATAATTGGATGTGCATAAAGTCTATTTGCTACAGTTTCAATATTTTTAGCTGCACCTGCATTGTCTCCATGACATGCTGCTCCTATTGTACTTGATGCAGCACCTTGAAAACAGGTTTGCTCTTGCACTTGTCTATTTAAGTAAGGAACTCCCTCAGCATTGTGAGGGGTGTGACAATTTGCACAACCTAAATCTGCTATTTTTGCTGTTCCTAAATCTGCTATTAACTGTGTATCTGTATAATCTAATGTATTTACTGGAGGTGTTTGATGGACACTTCCCACCCAATCAATTTTCTCATGACATGATGTACATGTCTTAACTATGTTTCCACCATGGGTAGCTTCACTATCTACATGTAAAAATTTATTATTTTCTTTATGTGGATTATGACAAGATGAACACTCAACATATTTTTTTCCACCATATTCAAAAAGCTTAAGAGGGGAGTCTGGTGTAATTTTTAACTCCATTGTTTTACTACCGATACCAAAATTTTTAGTAATGGTAGTATCATACTCTATACCAACTGGATGATGTTTTGTTAAGTCGGTCCCCATGAAACCAGCAGCTGTACTAAGCATAGTACCATCAACTTCAACACCATCCATTAGAATTGTAGGATTTAGTGTAGAATGAAGTGCATGTACAGCCCCAATAGCTACTGTACCATCATGACAACTTAAACATTGTCTTGATAGCGTACCAGGGGTATCGTTAACTGACCCTAAATCACTTTCAACTGCGTAGCCCATCCGTTTTAAATAATCACTATTATACATAGTGTATACTGATGTAGGCATACTCCTATTCCAAAGTGGCTTTCCCTCTGGCATCGCTGTATGTGGTATATGGCAAAAACCACATATCGCTGTTTCGGTTTGAGCCTTAACTGTTCCAAGTCCAGATGCAGAAAGATTATGTTTAGTATTAATAATTCCAGAAAAAAGTGGTGTATTTAAAAATAAAAAGGAGAAAAAAATAGTTTTAATTATAAATTTCATTTTATACTCCTTTTTTTATCAACATCAAGTAATTTAAAAATTTGAATTCTTTTATTATTAGTATCTGTTACATATATAGTTCCATTTTGTAGTATATATATATCTTCTGCAAGTGAAAATTCGCCAAATTTATCACCGTAACTGCCAAATACCATCAACAATTCTCCTTTTTTATTAAATAATTGTATATTGTTAAACATAGTATCACTAACATAGATATTATTATTTTTATCAAGAGCTATACCTCTTGGATTAGCAAAATTACCTATATTTTGTCCTAATTGACCAAATTTATGAATAAATTTACCATTGCCATCTAGTATTTGCACCCTATGATTCATAGAATCAGATACATATATGTTGCCACTATTATCTATATCAATAAAAGTAGGTCTGTTAAACTCTCCATCTCCACTACCATTTTTACCTATAGAATAAAGAAATTTTCCCCTAAGCGTAGTTACATGTATTTGACTTGAAACGGCATCTACAATATATAATTTATCTTCATTATCACTTATTGCAAGCCCTACAGGTCTTTTAAAAATATTTGAACTTATAATATAGTTAAATTTTCCATCTTTATTAAATACATAAATTTTAGCTCTAATGGAATCAGAAATATAGATATTCCCTTTAGGATCACAAGCAATATCTATTGGATAAAGAAAGGTTTCATTATCACTACCTTCTATAATTATTGTTTCTTCTTCAGCTTTATCAAACACATAAACACTTTTGGATGACACATCTGATACATAAACTCTTTGTTCTTGAGCATATACACCAAATGGCAATGATAATGCGATCTCTTCCTCTCCAACTATAAAACTATATGCTTTTGAAAAAAAACTTTTTTCTATATCGAATTGTGCTGGGTTTGAAGCAACCCCTATAAATTCAATTCTTGGTTCATCTGGAGCTTGTGGCCAAACTAACTTGTTTATATTTTTTGCGTTTAAATAGCTGGTATATAATAATAAAAAACTAATTAATAAAATTTTATTCATTTTTTATCCCTTTAAAACATACGCTTAAACTTCATGCTGACTCTGTGCTTGTCTCTATCTAAAATATTGATATTGTCGCCAACTATTGTTTTATTATAAACATATTCAATAGAAGCACTTAGTTTTCCACTACTAAATCTAAAATCGCTTTCAAAATTATAACTAATTGTATCATAAAATACCTCTTTATATATATTAATCTTGGTTGTATGTCTAAGTTTTTGACCCAATCTATACTTAAACAACAGATCAATTTTTGGCATTAGCTTATCTATATCCTCTCTATCTGTTGTTTTTGCTAACAAATATTCAATACCTACTTTTGAATTCAATGTGCCTCTAAAACCTATTCTTGTTGTATAATTAATTTTATTATTTATAGTTATTCTTTGTGTGCTTCTAAAAATTGATATATTATTGTAATCAAGACTATCTATAATATCATTAAAATAATTAACACTTAATTGATTTCTAATTACTGAATAAAGAATTGTATCCATATTAAAATTAGCGTTATAGGAATCTTTGATTTCATTCCTAGTATTCATAGAACCGTTATATCCAAAACCAATTCTTAATCTTGAGTTTATATCTAATAACATTTGATTAATCCCAGTTCCTACGCTATATGTATATGATGTAATATCAGCAATATATGTGCTAGAGTTTGTATCGTTTGAATTATTATTAATACTAGCACTTGCAGAGATATTTAGACTTGAGTCTTCACTAATTTTTGTTGTATAATTAATGTTTGAGCTTACATTTGTATTCTTTATTGTACTAAAATCAGTAAAAACAACACTATGACTTGATGACTGTGACATATTTAAATTTTTTGTCATACGATACCCGTATGACTGAGATATTTGAATATTATCAACAGAGGTATTTGTATTTAATTTTATATTTTCATCTTTAATGCTAGTTCCACTTATGCTTATTGAAGCTGAATGTTTTCCTTTTGGATTCCATGATAAATTTAAATTTGAAAGAATTGATTGTGTTTCATTTTCAGCCCATACATTATCTGTATAACCACTCATTCTATAATATGATTGTGCATTTAATCTTAAAGCATCACTAATCTTAGCTCGATATATTAAATCTACATTTTCATTATCAATATTTGATTTAGAGCTGTAATTAACATTTTTTCTATCAATCATTTGATTTGTATTTTCATAGCTTAAGCGAAAATTATGGTTTTTTGTTTCTTTAGTAAAAGTAGTTTTATACATACTGTTTTCTCTATTGTCATTAGAAAAAATATCTTCATACACTCCTTTAGAGTCAGAAGCACTATAATTAATTTTAAACATTTTTAAATTTATTTGTCCAGATAAACCAAATAAAAGGTTATTATACATAGATTCACTTTTTGCATTTTCAAAAAAAATAGTATTTGGTTTTTGCGTTTTCATAGCATAGATACTAAAGGGGATTCTAGTACGATTCAAAAAATTTAGTCTTGCTTCATAATCATAGCTCTCAATTTTATTTTCATTAGTGATATTATTTACTTTATCTTTTATATTTTCATATCTTATAGTAGTAAAAAGTGTATATTTTAATAATTTTGGACTATAAAGGGCCCCTCTATATCCAAGACTATATTCCTGCTTAAAATTGTTTTGCTTTCTTTCATCTCTACCATCATTATAAATATCATATGTGTATATTAAACCTAAACTTCCATAAAAGCCACTATCTTCGCTGAAAATATTGATATTAGACTTGAGATAATCAATTGAATGCGCTATTGATTCCCACATGGTAGGATTTGGCGGCTCAACATAATAATTTCTTGCAAATCCAATATCACTTAACTTAGTTTCATCATCTGCTTCAACACCAGCAGCAGTTTTAATATTATCTATTGATTCAAGATTATTAATTTTATTGTTTTTTAAATTTATAGCAAAATCATCTTTATTTTCTAATATTGACTCTGAGCTTTCATCTTTATATTTGTCTTCAATAATTTTTATATCTTCAGTATTATATTCAGGTTCAATAATTTTTATTTCGTTAGCTTTGTGCTTATCTTCTACATTCTTTATCTCATCAGCTTTAATGGAAGTTAATGAAAATAATTTTATAATAAATATTATTCCAATTATTCCAATTATTCCAAAAAGATAAATTGCAGCTACTTTCATATTCTGCAGTTACTTTAAAATCACCGCGGTTGATTTTAACTTTTTAAGCAGGTTGTTTTTTCGTTCTTTTTCAATTTTTTCTTTAAGATCTTTTTTCAAACTTTTTTTAACAATTTCAAAAGGAAGCTGGTTTGGCTCAGCCTTCTCTTCAACTTTTATTATAAAAAAACCTATTGTTGTCTCCATAATTTCACTTGTAGTATTAGCATCCATAGAAAATGCTTTTTTTTCTATAGCAGGCTCTAACATCCCTTTATGTACATACCCTAAATTTCCACCCTTAATACGGCTCATAGCAGTAGAGTATTTTGCTGCTACATCAGAAAAATTTTCGCCATTTTTTATTTTTTCATAAGCTTCTACTACCCTTTGTTTAGCTTTAACTTTTCCATCTGGGTCAGTAGGCTCATTTTTCACATAAATTACCCTAGCTACAATTTTTTCAGGCTCTTTAAATTTATATTTATTTTTTTTGTAGTATTCCAATAAATCATCTTCAGTTAAATTTACCTCTATCTCTTCTTTATGAAATTTTCTAAGTAATTCCTCATTATAAAT
>WFPU01000322.1 GCA_015487435.1 Sulfurimonas sp. | reverse complement strand
GTTTAGAAGTTAGCGATATCGCGCTAGATTTAAATAACACTATAGATACAGTTAATAAAATAAGTAACTTTAAAGTAGCTTCTACTAATTTAGTTTTTTCAGGTCTTTGTAAAAATTGTCAATAACTAATAATAATTATCCTTTAAAAATAATTATCTTTTAAGAATTGTTCCAGTATAATTTCACTATTAAAACTATAAAAGGAAAACAATGAACTTTACAACAATTGCTATAGCAACTTTACTAACATCTTCATTAGTAGCCTCATCTCTAACTAGTGATGCAAAAAAAGCTGGATTAAAACCTATCCCTAACTCAGATACTGAGCTTTTAAAATTGATTGATAATCCAAAAAATCCTATAACTACTGAAAAGGTTGAACTTGGTAAAAAATTATACTTTGACCCAAGATTATCTAAAAGTGGTTTTATAAGCTGTAATAGCTGTCACAATCTTTCAGAGGGTGGGGATGATGGACTTAGTGCGGCAATCGGTCATAAATGGACAGTAAACCCACATAACTTAAACTCCCCTACTGTTTATAATGCTGTATTTTTTGACTCTCAGTTTTGGGATGGTCGTGATCCAGACTTAGAAAAACAAGCACAAGGTCCAATCCAAGCTGCTCCAGAAATGGCAGCAAAAAAAGAGCATGTAGTAAATACAATTACTTCAATCCCTGAATATATAACTGAATTTAAAACGGCTTATGGCGATGATGTAAAAATTAACTTTGAAAAAATTACAGATACAATCGCAACTTTTGAGAGAACTCTTGTAACTCCATCTGCTTTTGATGATTACTTAAATGGCAATTCAAATGCGATGACAGATACTCAAAAAGATGGTCTTAAAACATTTATAGATAATGGTTGTGCAACTTGTCATACTGGTGTTGGTATAGGTGGTTCTATGAGTGCATTTAATATTACTAATACATACAAATATCAAGATGTTGGCGACTTTAAAGGTGATAAAAATGGTATGGTTAAAGTTCCAACCCTCCGTAATATCACTCAAACAGCTCCATATTTTCACAACGGTCAAATCTGGACTTTACAAGAGGCTATTAAAGAGATGGGACGTATCCAACTTGGTAAAAATATAAGCGACAAAGAAGCTTCTTCTATTGAAGAGTTTTTAAAAGCATTAGATGGTAGAAAAGCAAGTATAACTATACCTAATCTTCCAGCATCTACTTCAAAAACTCCTAAGCCAGATATAAATTAAAATATTTTATACCCTTATTGGGTATAAAATAGCTCTATTTAGAAGTGAGACTTCCGATTAATTAGAGACTATACCCTAAATCAAGTTTAGGGTGACGATAACTTCGTCATTCTGGACTTGATCCAGAATCTAATAGCTAGTTAATCAGAGAGTTCAATTAATAACCTTCACAATTGCTTTTGGCATTAACTCAAACTCTATCTCTTTTATCTTTTTAGTAAAACTCTCTAAAGTATCATTATCATTACGAACAAACTTTTGTTGCAAAATAATATCGCCACCATCTAATTCATCATTAACATAATGGACACTAACTCCACACTCCATATCTCCACTCTCATAACTTTGCTCTATTGCATGCGCACCTTTAAATTTAGGCAATAACGAAGGGTGAAGATTTATTGATTTTATATTAGATGTAAAAACATCAGACAATATCCTCATAAAACCACTAAGCACTACTAAATCTGGTTTATAAGAGTTTATAAGTTTCACAAGCTGTGTATCAAATGCCTCTCTTGAATCAAAATTAATATGTTCTAATATAGCTGTTTTGACACCTAAATTTTTTAACTTTTGCAAACCTTTTGCATCTTTTTTATTTGTAATTCCACAAACAACTTCACACTCTTTATTGTGCAATCTTTTTACTATATTTTGGGCATTAAAACCCTCTCCGCTAAATAATATTACAATTTTTTTCATAGTGCAATTATATCTTATGTATAAAAACGATATAATTGCATTATGAATTACAAACAAATAGCTCAAGAAACTTTAAAAATCGAAGCACAAACCTTACTTCAGGCATCATCGAATATTTCTGATGTATTTGACAAAGCAGTTGAGATTATTCTTGCGTGTAAAGGGAAGCTTGTCATTACAGGTGTTGGTAAATCTGGACTTATTGGTGCTAAGATGGCGGCTACATTTGCTTCTACTGGGACACCTAGTTTTTTTCTTCATCCAACTGAAGCACTACATGGTGATTTAGGGATGATAGATAAAGATGATGTAGTTATTGCTATCTCATACAGCGGAGAGAGTGAAGAACTTAGTCAAATACTTCCTCATATTAAACGTTTTAATATCCCTCTTATTGGGATGACTAGGTCTCAAAACTCTACACTTGGAACATATAGTGATTTAGTTATAGATGTAATAGTTGAAAAAGAAGCATGTCCTCTAAATATTGCACCAACTAGTTCAACAACATTAACACTTGCTTTAGGAGATGCTTTGGCAGTTTGTTTGATGAGAGCTAGAGATTTTAAAAAAAGCGATTTTGCTTCTTTTCATCCAGGTGGAGCATTAGGAAAACAGCTTTTTGTAAAAGTTAGTGATTTGATGAGTACAAAAAACTTACCAATAGTCTCTAAAACTACAAAAGTCAAAGATGCCATACTAAAAATTAGTAAGGGTCGTTTAGGTACTGTTCTTGTAGCAGATGAGGAAAATAAACTTTTAGCATTAGTGAGTGATGGAGATATTCGTCGTGCATTACTTAAAAATAATTTTTCACTTGAAGATGAAGTTTTTGAGTATGCTACAAAAAATCCACAAACTTGTGAAGACTCTAGTATGCTTGCAAGCGAGGCTCTTGTGATGATAGAAGAGAAAAAAATTCAGCTTTTGGTTGTAACAGATAAAGAAAATAAAATAAAAGGCGTACTGCATATACATACGCTTATAGAGAAAGGCATTTCATAATGCGATTAAACAAATATATTGCCCACCATTCAAGTTATTCAAGACGAGAAGCTGACAAAGTTATTCAAGATGGATATGTAAGAATAAATGGCGAGATTCAAGACAACCCTGCAACTCAAGTAGCTGAAGGTACTGACATAGTTTATGTTAGTGGAAAACAAGTAACTCCTAGAGATAAATATACAGTTATAGTTTATAATAAACCAAAAGGTGAATTAGTAACAAAAAATGATCCACGCGGTAGAAAAACTATCTATGATACACTAGATAAAAAGTACAAACATTTTATCCCAATTGGGCGACTAGATTTTGCATCTGAGGGAGTTTTACTTCTAACTGATGCTTCCAAAATAGCTACTGCATTGATGGAGTCTGATTTACAGCGTGTTTATAAGATTAAAATTAAAGGCGAGATAACTCCTGATATGGAAGATGCTATGCTTAAGGGTATGATTTTAGATGATGCTAGTGCTGGTGGGCATTCTCATTCAAAAGTTACACGCATGGAATTTAAGCCTTTTATTGGCTACCAAATTCAAAAAAATACACCAAACTATTCAACTCTAAAAGTTGCACTTAGTGAGGGTAAAAACCGTGAGCTTAGACGATTTTTTGCACATTTTGGGGCAGAAGTAGCTGACCTTAAAAGACTCTCTTTTGCAGAAATTGAACTAAATAATCTACCTACGGGAAAATCAAGATTTTTAACTAGAAGTGAATACTCTGCTGTTTATAAGTTTTTAAAAGATGAGAAAAAAGCAGAAAAGAAAGCTGCTAGAAAAAAAGATGATTTTAATGAGTTTGAAGACTAAACTTTGGCAGACTTCACTTCAACTCTAAGACCAATAAATTTTGATGATATAATTGGTCAAGAGCATCTAAGTGCAAAAGATGCGCCACTTAGAATCCTTTGTGAAAAAGGCGCTTTAGGTCATAGTTTTTTCTTTGGTCCTGCTGGATGTGGTAAAACTTCCATTGCAAGAATCATCGCTAAAACTTTAGATATGCCTTTTTATGAATTTAATGCTACTTCACTAAAAATCGAACATCTAAGAAAAATATTTGATTTATACAAAAATGCACTACAAAAACCTTTAATTTTTATAGATGAAGTTCATCGTTTAGCAAAAAACCAACAAGAGGTTTTACTCCCTGTAATGGAGAACAACTCTGCATTAATTATGGGTGCTTCAACTGAAAATCCATTCTTTTCATTAACATCTGCTATTCGATCTCGTTCTATGCTTTTTGAACTTTTTCACATAAAAAATGAAGATTTAGAAAAACTTTTAATCAAAACAATATCACAAATGAAACTTATTTGTGATGAAAATGCTAAAGAGTATCTAATTAAAAGTTCTGGGGGAGACGCTAGGGCGATGTTAAAACTTTTAGAATTTACCTCTAATTTAGATACACATATAAATCTAAAAAATTTAAAATCATTAAGACCAAATGCTCTGCAAACTGGGAGTAGTGAGGCTGGTGTTCATTATGATTTAACATCTGCTATGATTAAGTCGATTCGTGGCTCAGATATAGATGCTGCCATCTATTATTTAGCAAGGCTTATTGAGGGTGGAGAGAGTGCTGATTTTATAGCTAGAAGATTTGTTATTTTAGCAAGTGAAGATATTGGAAATGCCAACCCACAAGCTCTAACACTCACAACATCATGTTTAACCTCTGTTTCAAAAATTGGTTTTCCTGAAGCTAGAATTATTTTAGCTCAAGCTGTGGTTTATCTATGTGCATCTCCAAAATCAAACTCATCTTATAAAGCAATAAATAAAGCTATAAAATCGGTACAAGATGGAAATATACTTGATATTCCAAAAAATATAGCTCAAAACAACGATAATAATATAAAAAAAACTTATTTATCAAAGCCTTTAAAATTTATAGAACTAAAAGAGATAGGTTATGAGAAGAAAATGAAGGATTGGTTAAAAAATATTATCTAATTTATCTAATTTTAATATTATTATTATAGAATAATCACATCATAACCAAATAAAGGCTTACCTAAATGGAAATATCTATATCTTCAAATGTTATAACAATTACTGGCAATATAAAGAGCGTTAACGATTTTCAAAAAATCAAAAATTTTCTTGATGAAATTATAACTCAACATAAATCTATTGTTATAGATATAGTTGATTCACTTTCTATAACGTCCTCTGTCATAGGTTATCTAAATAAACTGGTTTTAAAAGATGGTGTTAATGTTCAGATGAGAGTTGGAAATTCTCAACTTTTAAATCTTCTTGATGACTTAGCTTTAACTTCAATATTTCATGCTAAAAAGGCTTAAGCATGACTATTAAAAAGAAACTTGGCTTAATAGCTGGACTCGTTTTAACTTTTTCTTTTATAGTTATTGGATTAGCTATAAATAAAGCATATAATGAAAATGTTACTATTACCCATTCACAAAAATTAAATGTTCTTTCACAAAAACTTTCTTTACTAATTCACGAAACTCAAAAAGAGCGTGGAATTAGTGCTGGATTTCTAGGTTCAAAAGGCAATAAGTTTGCTGATGTTTTACCAAAACAAAGAATCTTGACAGATACAAAACATAATGAATTAAAAGAGTATCTCTTTACTCTTAATTTGGAAGAATACCCAACAATAAAAAGTGAAATACTCTCTTTTAACTCTAAAATCAGTAATATTAATCAAATTCGACTTAAAGTTGATCAATTAAATATTAGTGTGAAAGATGAAGTTGCTTACTATACTGGCATCAATACAAATATACTAAACATTATTGCCCTAACTGCAAAATACGCAACAACACAAGAGTTAGTAAAAGCACTTGATTCTTATACCAACTTTTTAAAATCTAAAGAGAGAGCTGGGCTAGAAAGAGCTGTTCTAAGTAATACTTTTGGAGCAGATCAATTTGGTAAGGGGATGTTTGAGAAGTGGGTTAAACTTGTAGCTGAACAAGATGCTTATCTCGATTCTTTCTTAGCTATGGCTACAGATAAATCAAAAGCTATCTACAAATCTAAGATGTCTTCTCCCGCTATTGATGAAGTAAATCAAATGAGAGAGATTGCATCAAAAAAAGCACTCACTGGTAATTTTGGAATAGATAACATTCATTGGTTTAAAACAATTTCAAAAAAAATAAACCTTTTAAAACAAGTTGACGATGAATTAGCTAAACAAAATGATTTAATGCTAGAGATGGTTAAATCAAACTCTAATACAAAAGCGACTATAACTATTATTAGCTACATAGTATTCTCAATTGTGATGTTTGTTATTATATTTTTTATAGCAAAAGGTGTAAATTTTAGCGTTCAAGATAGCCTAGAAAAAATCAAATGTGTATCAGAAACTTTAGACTTAACATGTCCAGTTAAAATAGATTCAAAAGATGAAATTGCAGAGATTGCAAAAGCTATTCATATTATGATAGTAGCATTTAAAAACAGTATAAATAAAGCCATCATAGTATCAGAATCAACAAAAAAAGAAAATGATAAATTAGCTAAAGTTGTTAAAATATTATCTGAAAATGGGGTTATAGCTTGTGAGGGGATAAAAAATATTGACGCATTAGTATCAGAAATTTCTGAAAAGCTTGATGCTGTAGAAGAATCTTCAATATCTGTAACAGAAGATTTAAACTCTACTTTTGATATTTTAGGCACCTTTATAGATAAATTGGATGAAGTGACTGTCTCTATTGAAGATGGGAACCAACATCAACAGGGGTTAGCTGAAAAAGTATCGTCTTTAACTGATCAAGCTAAAAATATAAAAGATGTTTTAGAGATTATCTCAGATATTGCAGATCAAACAAATTTACTCGCATTAAATGCAGCTATTGAAGCAGCTCGTGCAGGAGAGCATGGTCGTGGATTTGCTGTTGTTGCTGATGAAGTTCGTAAGCTTGCGGAGCGAACACAAAAATCACTTAGTGAGATTAGTGTTAATGTAAATCTTATTACTCAAAATGTTGTTGAAATTTCTGAGGGTACTAACGCTACAACTCAAAATATGCATAAAATTTCTTCTTCAGCTCAAGGATTGATAGTATCTGCACAAGATACTAAGAAAAAACTAACGCTTACTCAAGATCAATCAACAAGTGTTATGCATCAAAGTACATTTATAGCTACAAGAACAAAAGAATTGATTGTGAATATGGATGAGATCATAAAAGTTTCTGATAAAAACTTAGAACTAAGACAAGATGTTGAAGAGACAGTATCAACTTTATCTCGTGATTCAGAGGAACTTCAAGCAGAACTTAGTAAATTTACTACGTAATGATTGAACGAATAAAAAAAATAAATGAGGATGTTTTAGGTTATTTAAAATCTTCAACCATCCTTTGCATAGAAGATGATTTATCTACAAATTTCATCTATGAAGCCATATTTAAAGACTCTATAAAAACCCTAATTTTTGCAGAGAATGGTGAAGAAGGATATAAAGCTTATCTTGAAAATGATGTAGATATTATCATTACTGATTATTTCATGCCAAAATTAAATGGTCTAGAGATGATAAAAAAAATCAGAAAAAAAGATAGTAAAATTCCCATAATTTTAGTTTCAAGTATAGAAGATTTGGATGTAATTAAATCAGCTATTGGCTTACATATCCATAACTTTATTGAAAAACCAGTCAAAACGTCAAGATTTGTAGATGCAGTTATAAATTGCTCAAAAATTTTAATTGCTGATAAATTTTTGGAAGATCAAAGAAAAAAAAAGATACAAGATTTAGAAGAAAAAGAAAAATACAACTCCTATCAAGAAGATTTAGCATTTTCAAAAGAGTTAAATATACTTAAAAATGATTTTTATTATCAGATGATAAACCAAGATTATACTGCTATGGTTGATTTTATGTATAAACCCCTTGATGTACTTAGTGGTGATGCATATAG
>WFPU01000321.1 GCA_015487435.1 Sulfurimonas sp. | reverse complement strand
CAACTGCAAACGGATCAGGCAGCACAATATCCATAGACTTGTTAAAGAGCTTTACTAAATCAATAAATTTATCTCGTAAATCTTCAGGCTCAAGATAGAGTACACAAGCGTCCACATATTTATCTCTCTCTTTCATTCGATCTATTTTTATGTCTCTAAAGAAAGCAACCATTTTTGCATGTCTGTTTTCTAAAATGGTTTTTTCCTGCTCAATGTTCGTCATAACGTCATTAACTTCTAAATCTCCACTAAATATTTTAATAGCTTCAGCTAAATGCTCAGTGATACCGGCATAATCAACGATTAAACCATACTCTTTGCCTGTTGCAGTTCTATTTACCCGTGAAATAGCCTGTAAGAGATTATGCTCTTTCAAAAGCTTATCAATATACATACATTGTACTATTGGAGCGTCATAGCCAGTGAGCAACATATCACTGATAATAAGAATAGCTGTATTGTCATACTGTTGCTTGCCACCAAGTGTTTTATCTGCCTCGTCACCAAATGGAAGTTTAAAGTTCTCAATAGTCGCTTTTACCTTATCCTCTGGAGTTGCTAAGTCTCTAAATTCCTGCGGATCTTTTTTATGGTTAAAGCTCATAATTACTTTTGATTCAAAGCTGTTTAAACCTTGCTCTTGTAGTTGTATAAAAGCTTTTTGATATGCAATGGCTTGAGCACGATTATGACACACTAACATTGCCTTAAAACCATTAGGGTATATCTTATCTGTGTAATGATTAATAATATTTTTTGCTATCTCTTCAACTCTTCTGCGTGCCAGTAAAAATGTATCTAATGAAGCAGCTTTACTTTTTAATTTCGCTTGCTTCTCTTCGCTTTCATGACCAAAAGAGGCTTTAAAAACCTCATTCATAAGATCTTTTTCAATGAAATACTCAGGCATACCGGTTTGATAACGGATTGCTAAAGTATTACCGTCCTCCACAGACTGTTTAATGGTATATTTATCAATATAATCACCACCATAAAACTCTCTAAGTGTTGATTTACTCTCTTTGTCTATCGGTGTACCGGTAAATGCGATAAACTTCGCATGGGGTAGGGCAGCTCTCATATATGCAGCCGTCATACCGCCTTGTGTTCTATGAGCTTCGTCCACAAGTACAAATATATTTTCTTTATCACTTAGAACTTCTATATCTTTTGGATCTATTCGCTCTCCAGCTCTCTCTTGAAACTTAAAAATCGTAGTCATAAGTGTTTTTCCATAACTATCTCGTAACTCTTCTTTGAGGTGTCCTATGCTTGCCGCTTGTTTTGTGTTTGGGAATCCTGCTCGTCTAAAAGTTGAGCTTATTTGATTGTCTAAATCAATTCTATCAGTAACCACAAGAATAGTAGGGTTGTCAAAGCCTGCTTCTTCACGGCGGAGTTTAATAGCAAGATAAACCATGGAGATAGACTTACCGCTTCCTGTTGTATGCCAAACAACACCACCCTGATTTTCAGTTTTTAATTTATGAAGAATTTTATTCACCGCTCGTAATTGTTGATAACGAGGCAGTTTTTTAATGGTTCTTCCTTGATCTACTTCAAAAATTGTAAAGTTCCTTACAATATCAAGTAAAACACTCTTTTGAAAGAGTGAGTATATGAGTATATCTTGAGCTGTTGGTACTCTATCAACTAATGCACTTATCTCTTCAAGAGAGTCAGTTTTAAACTTTGAGTAGTGCTGATACGCAGCTCCTATGGTTCCATAAAGAGCTTTGCCTTTATTTATACCTACACATATTTGATTGTAGTAAAAAAGTTTTGGAGAATTATTCTGATAATATGCTAAATCACCTATAGCGTCAGTGATTGGAACTTTTGGAGATTTTGCTTCTATGACTGCTAAAGGTAAGCCATTTATATACACCACAATGTCTGGTATGGAGTTGTTTCCAGCACCATGATATTTCATTTGATTGACTACGAGAAAATCATTATTCTCAATATTGTCATAATCTATAATAAAAACAGGTGCTGGGTGAGAATCGGGTGTAGGTTTCTCAGTGATAGAGTCTTTTTTAGTTATAAGCTCATAAAGAGTTTGATTTGCCTCCATGAGTGTTGAAGCTTGCACAGTTGTTATGCGGCGTATCACTTTTTCTAAGGTGTTGCCACTCAGCCATGGGTTTATCTTTGTGAGTGAACTTCTTAGTCTCTCTTCAAGTATAACTTCATTGATAGAACTTCTCGTATCTTCTTTTGAGCCGTCAAAATAGTCGTAGCCTAACTTTTTAAAAAGCTCTATAGCTGGTAACTCACTTTGTAAATATTCGGGTGTGTTTTGGCTCATGTTTTTCTCTTATGTGTATTTTTTCTCATTTTTTCGACATAGCTTGAACACTATGTTAAGTTTTTTCAGTTTTTTTAACATACTTTGCAACCTATGTTAAACTAAATCCCTTTTTGCAACATAGCAAAAAGCTCTTTATTGATATAAAACTTAGTGTTTTTAATTTTTTTCTCTTCTAACAATCCAATAGATTCTAACTCTTTTAAATGCTTAGAAGCTGTTTGTCTTGTAATCCCAAGATTATTAACAAGCATATCAATCTTTGTATATGGGTGCATAAACAAAATCTCCAACAAATCTTTAGAGTAGATTTTTGGTAACTCGGTTTTTAGTTTTTCTTTTGTGCTATCCATAAGTGCTTTTATACCGTTGATAAGCTTTGTTTGTTTCATGGCTGTTTGCTCAACCCCTTCAAGCATATAAAGTATCCACTCTTCCCACGCCTCCTTTTCTCTTATCTCTTGCAAAAGTCTGTAATAATCGGCTTTATATTTTATGATATAACTACTCAAATACAAAATAGGCAGATCCAAAAGCCCATTTAGCACAAGATATAAAATATTTATGATTCTTCCCGTTCTTCCATTTCCGTCATAAAATGGGTGAATAGATTCAAACTGATAATGAATCACTGCCATTTTAATGAGTGGATCTACCTCGTCCTCACCGTTTATATACTGCTCAAGATTATTTAACAACTCTCTTATCGTTGCTTCCTCTTGAGGTGGTATGTGAATAATCTCACCCGTAGCTTGATTTTTAAGTACAGTTCCCGCTTGTTTACGAATCCCTGCAACATTTCCCTCTAACTCTTGCTGGATCTCGACTATGTGGCGAGTGAGCAATAGTGAGTGCTCTTTTACTAACTCAAACCCCTTGAGCAATGCACGGCTATAGTTTTGCACCTCTTTGGTTGCTTGGGTGATATTGTCAAGATCTAGTGAGGATTGATAAAGCTCGTCATGAGTGGTTATGATA
Organism: Sulfurimonas sp.; assembly: GCA_015487435.1. Lineage (GTDB taxonomy): Bacteria > Campylobacterota > Campylobacteria > Campylobacterales > Sulfurimonadaceae > Sulfurimonas. Next base: position 4,999 of record WFPU01000321.1, on the reverse strand, counting down.
TTTTCTATCTCAGAACTATCTTTTGCCTCTTGTAAAATCAAAGAGTTGATCAAAATCGCTTCGTTGGGGATAATTTTCGCTACACCGTTTAGTTTGGCTAATGCACGGTTTGCTGAGATAGATTTTTTTAAGATTTGTTTGCTTTCTATCTCTATATCTAAGGGTAATTTTTTTGGTATGAATTCATACATTATTTGACTCTTTGTCTATGTCCTCAAACATATTGCACTGCTCACTTCTTTTGTTTGTCCAATATTTTTGTTTTCTTTTAAGTCTCTTTATCTCAGGATTACTGCCATGTTCCCATGAATTGTCTATAACATGCTCTCTTGGTATAAACTTCCATATAACTATTTTATACCTGTGTCGGTTATCATAATATGCACCTTTAACTCCGCCTGTATTTTCATACCAGTGAAATACTTTTGTATTTCTGTCTTTAGCTTGAATACTCTCTAACCTTTTTTGAATATATTTTGCAAGTTTAAGTTTACAAATATCTTGAGGTTTTACTATCTCTTTTTTACAACATTTAAAATTTCCATAGTACCCACATGCACCCATTAAAATATCAATTATTTGGTGAATATAGCTTTTTTTGCTGTCTATAAAGTTGATTTTTACATTAAAGGAGTTGTAAAAACTTTGGACATAATCGCTAAGTGTTTGTTTTCTTTGCTTGTCTGAATAATTATCTAACTTAAAGAGTAAACTATCTACTCCTAATGCCTTAAAGTAGTCACTATCAAATCCAAAAGAGTGTTTTAAAAACTGATAATAGACCATAAAAAGTATATCTTTTGGATTGCCTTCTCCTGTATATTTGTATTTTCTATCCATAAAAAATTGTCTATATTTTAATTCGTCATGCTCTTGCCAAAAGTTAAAAAAAGTATCTATAAGCTTTTTATAATCACTAAAATATCTTCCATTGAGTCTTGACCATTTTATCTCATTTTTATGAGGGTGTTCAAATGCTTCATTGCACATTTTTAGTTGTTGTTCAAGCAAAGAGATAGTATCTGAAGGTGCAAAGAGTGAAACAAAAAAGTAGTGATACCGATTTGGGGGATTATCTAAGTGTGTCCAGCCTTCGTCGGCTAGTATCTGATACTGCTTCACTGCCCAGCTCCAGCTTCACAATACGCCGCTAGACAAGTGCCAGAAGCTCGCTGTATGTTGGGCATTGAAGCAATATCTTTCGTAATTATACCATATTTATGGTTTGTTATCAACTTGTTAATCATTTTAAACCCTCACTTCCCCTGTAAGCAATTTCTGCATTAAACCTTTTTTGAGTTCCTCAAAAGATTCTTTTTTGGCTTTTAGGTTTTCGAGTTTTTCGTCTGTTGTTGATAAGATTTTAGCTATTTTCTTTTGCTCTTCAAGGGGTGGTTTTACTATTTTCATTTTTTTAAGCAAAGGCATTGAAATTGCAGGTTGCGCACCAACAGATTTCAGTTCTACTAATTTATTTTTTGAGTATTTACTTTTAAAAATAAAATCTACAAATATTGTAGAGGCTTTATTCCTATCAATAGAAATTTTAATTGAATTTCCAGAGAGTATTGATACAGGGTGTTCTAATGGAACAATTGCAGAAGTACCACAATTGGCACCAATTTTTGCCATTACTATATCTCCCCCAACAACTTTACTTCTTATTTCACTATTAAATTTATCTTCGTCAACATAAACATATTCTTTTACATTAAATTTACCACTTGTTACAAAATTACTTTGGATAACTGGAATACCTTCTTCCCTAAAATGAATAGTTTTTAAATTAGAACCAAAAGGACCGTCAACAATAGCATGTTTATTGTCTTCACAAACTTTTAATAACTCAACAACTTCCCACCCAACAGGAATCAGGCCAAGTTCACTATCTTTAAACTCACTATGCCCAATACCTTCAGTTAAAAGCTTTTGCATTAACCCTTTTTTGAGAAGTTCAGTCTCTTCTATTTGGTTATCAACAAAAGCGATTTTTTGATCTACTGTGCTAAGAATTTCAGCTATTTTCTTTTGTTCTGAGAGGGGTGGGAGCTCAATCGGACATTCTAACACTTCATTTTTTCTTAAATTTGTTTGACTAACACCGTCATTAAATTTCATAAAATACTTATTACGATTTAATTTATAACATAAGAATTTATTATTGTCTTTTTTAGGTTGTAATGAACAAATTCGTTGATTTAATGTATATCTATTGTCTTCATTAATCAAAAAACATTTTGCCAATGCTCTACCATTTGGAATATCACTCATTACTAGAGTAATATCTCCTTTCATTAATGGACTTAAATTTTCATTTGAATATTTTTTTATTTCTCCATTTGTAGAGATAAATTTTGAATTTACAACAATATATTTTCCATTATTATCTATATGTTGCTCATGTCCTTTACCATTTCTAAATTTTACAATATCTTTAAGTTGTACTAATTCCCACCCCTCAGGCAAATTACTCACGACACAAACCCCAATTCTCTCAAAAAGCCATTCAACTTACTATCTATCTCTTGCTCTTTAGCCTCGATCTCACTTATACGACCAAGCACTTCTTGTATATCAACTATCTCTTCAAGCTCACTTGTATCTATATAACGAGCAATATTAAGATTATAGTCATTCTCTTTTATCTCTTCTAAATCTACAACTCTCATATATTTTTCAATATCTTCAAAAGCGTCATAAGAACTCACCACTTTTTCAATATTTTCAGGGGTTAAAGAGTTTTGGTTTTTAGCCTCTTTGTACTCATTTGAAGCGTCTATAAATATGACTCTGTTCTTTAAATGTTCAGGCTTTGATTTGTTTATGATTATAATGCTTGCAGGTATGCCAGTATTATAAAAAAGCTTTTCAGGTAGTCCTATAATAGCTTCTATAAGATCGTCTTTGAGTAAACCTTCACGGATTTTCCCCTCACTGCTTCCACGAAACAAAACCCCATGAGGTAAGACTATTCCCATTTTACCGTTTTGTTTTAAAACGCTAACCATATGCTGTAAAAATGCAAAATCACCATAACCACGAGGTGGTATGCCATATTTGAAACGACCATATTCGTCAGAAACTTGCTTGTTATACTTTGGTGTAATGGTTTTACCATTGGCGTCTGTTTTTAAGTCACTCTCAGCAGCTTCCCACCACTCTTTTAAACTAAAAGGTGGATTTGCTATTACTCTATCAAATGTCTCTAGCTCACCGTTTATAATATGTTTTGGACTTCCTAGCGTATCGCCTTTGCGAATATCACTATCTTTAAAGTTATGCACAATCATATTGATTTTACAAATAGCCCAAGTTCCAAGATTTTTTTCTTGCCCTTTTAAGGTACAATCTACAAACTCACCAACCATACCACCATGAGCTGCAATATATTTCGCAGACTCTATGAGCATACCGCCACTTCCACAAGTTGGATCGTAAATACTATTACCGGCTTCTGGCTTTATAAGCTGTACTAAGAGTTGAACAACTTCTTTAGGGGTATAAAACTCACCACCTTTTTTACCACCAGCGTCTGCAAACTCTCGTATGAGATACTCATAGGCATTACCAAGTATATCTGGATTTTCTAAGTCAGTATTAGCAAGTGAATGTTTGTTAAAATGATTCAGTAGTCGTGAGAGCAGGGTGTCGGGTAGTTTTTCACTATCTCCAAAGTGAACAGTAGTCATAACACCTTCAAGTGAAGGGTTATGTTCTTCAATAGCACTAAATGCTTGATCTATTGCTTGACCAATGTTCTCAGTCTTTTTTGTAATGTTGCCCCACCAAGCAACTTCAGGAACATAGAACCTATGAAAATCTTCGTCTTCTATAGCCTCTTCAAGCGTAATACCTTCTTCGTCAGCTGCAATCTGAGCCTCTTCAAAGAACTGATCACTAGCGCGTTTTAAAAATAGAAGCCCAAATATGTAGTTCTTAAAGTCAGAGCTGTCAATATGCCCCCGCATAATATTTGCAGAATCCCAAAGCCAAGATTCTAAAGTTTCTAAGTTTAATTTTTCTGCCATATGTGACCCTTTGAATGATTAAGTTGATTATACCGTTTTTTTAGAAAGAAGTAGAAAAATATAGGTGATTTTTTATGAAGAATGGTGGAGACGACCGGAGTCGAACCGGTGTCTTGAAGCCGTCTATCAGTAGCCTCTACATGCTTAGAAAGGTTGTTAAATCTCGTCTTGCTTCGCACAACCTGCAAAGCTACACAAGACCAAGTCTCAAGGGTTCGTCTTGAGCTGAGACAGACTCAAGATATATCTAAACGAAGGTTATACTTCAAAATCCTGCTTATTTAGAATCGGCAGGTGAAGCAGCCCGTCCTCTTTCGAGGGGTTAGGACACTAGGCTACTGCTAGTGCTGGGCGATAATTTGTATTGTTTGCATTTATTTGCAAGTGAGCCGTGTAACGGAATGCTCAGTCCGACATGCAGCTACTGACGAACGACTCCAATCGAAGCCAAAACGTCCCCATAAGTGAAATTATATCGTAATTTTTTTGATACAAATCAAAAACTATTTTAATCTCGTTGTATGCAAATTGTATGCAAAAAAAATTTTCTAAAGAACAGAAACCCCTTAAAATAGGGGGTTATAGGGGATTCAAACTCAAGAATCGAACCGGAGTCCTAGAGCCAACTATCTATGGCGTCTACATGCTTAGAAAGGTTGTTTAGATTCATCTTGCTTCACACAACCTGCAAAGCTAGACAAGACTAGTCTCGTGGATTCGTCTTGAGCTGAGACAGACTCAAGATATATCTAAATGAAGGGTTATACTTCAAAGTCCTGCTTATTTAGAATCCACAGGTGAAGCAGCCCGTCCTCTTGAAGAGGGGGTAAAACTTAAGCTACTGCTAAAGCTGGGCGATAATTTGTATTGTTTGCATTTATTGCAATGTGAGCCGTATAACGGAGTTGCTCAGTCCGGCATGCAGCCATAGACCATTGACTCCAGTCGAAGCCATGTCGTCCCCATGTTTT
>WFPU01000320.1 GCA_015487435.1 Sulfurimonas sp. | reverse complement strand
GATATGAATGTAGCAATTATCGGGCTTGGTCTAATGGGTGGCTCACTAGCATTAAGTTTAAAAAAAATTGATTTTATAGATACTGTTTTAGGATATGACCATAATCAAGAACATCAAAAGCAAGCTATAGAACTAAACTTAGTAGATAAAATAATTGATATACAAGAAGTTAAAAAATGCAACGTAATCTTTTTAGCTATACCAGTAGATGGATTAATTCGCGTAATGAATGATTTAATTGGAGTTGGTGAAAATACTACTATCATAGACTTAGGAAGCACAAAATCAAAAATAGTCGCTTCTATTCCTAATGAAATAAGAAAAAATTTCGTAGCAGCTCACCCAATGACAGGTACAGAAAATTTTGGTCCCTCCGCTGCAATAGAAAACCTTTATACTAATAAAGTTGTAGTTTTATGTGACTTAGAAGATAGTGGAGAGTATCAGCAAACTATAGCTAAAAAAATTTTTAAAAATCTAGGGATGATAAAATACTTTATGGGGGCAAATGAGCATGATCGTCATGCTGCATTTATCTCTCACATGCCACATGCTATCTCTTACTCGCTTGCAAATACAGTTATGAACCAAGAAAATAAAAACAATATCTTAGCACTAGCAGCTGGTGGTTTCCGCTCAATGAGTAGACTTGCAAAAAGTTCACCAAATATGTGGGAAGATATCTTTCGCCAAAACAAAGATAACTTACTTGAAGCTATTGATCTATTTGAAGATGAACTAACAAAATTAAAACAAAATATTAAAAATGATGAGTGGGATAAAGTTCATAACGACATACAAAGTGGTAAAAAATTGCATGATATTTTTGATTAATATATATTAAGTTACTACTTGTTAATCTTAGATAAAAAAAACATGATATTATCACGCTAAAAATAATTAATCAGGATATCTGTACAATGAATAATAACAATTTAGAATCTAGCAAAAGCTGGAATCTTATCTTTTTTGCTTGGTTTGTTGCAACTATTGCAACTCTTGGAAGTTTATTTTTTAGTGAGGTGATGGAATTTCCCCCTTGTATTCTTTGTTGGTATCAAAGAATTTTAATGTATCCGCTAGTTATAATACTATTTATTGGATTGTTCCCTCTTGATAAAAATGTATTTAAGTACTCTATACCATTTGCTATATTAGGTTGGCTAATTGCATTTTATCATAATCTTTTGCAATATGGTCTTGTTTCAAAAACTATAACACCATGTGCAAAAGGTATACCTTGTTCTACGAAATATATTGACCTTTTTGGTTTTATTTCCATCCCAATGCTTTCATTAATTGCATTTACTATTATCTTAACTTTGCTATTATTATTCTTTAAAAGGAAAAAATCATGAACAAACAAAAAACCATACTCCTAGCAGTAGTATCACTACTAATTTTATTTGCATTTGGAACTATTGCATATAACGATAGCAAATCGAACGAAGCCGCTAAAATAGCTAAAAAGAATCAAGAAAAGTTTATAAGAGATTACTCAACTGTAATTGGTAACAGTGACGCTAAAGTAACTTTAGTTGAATTTTTAGATCCAGCATGTGAAACTTGTAGAATATTTTACCCTATAGTAAAAGATTTAATGACTAAGTATGATGGTCAAATGAGACATGTTATAAGATATGCCCCCTTCCATCAAGGTTCAGATTTTGTAGTAAAAATTTTAGAAGCAACAAAAAAACAAGGTAAGTATCATGAAACTTTAACAGCACTTTTTAAATACCAAAATCAATGGGTAAATCATCATGTGCCTAACGAACAAATTGTATGGCAACTTATGAAGCATTTAGGTTTAAATATCGAACAACTTAGAAAAGATATGAATGATCCATCAATGGATGCATTGGTTAAACAAGAAATAGCTGATGCAAAAACATTAGGTGTTCAAAAAACACCACAATTTTTTGTAAATGGAAAAATGTTACAACAATTTGGACATGAACAGCTTATAGAATTGATAGAATCAGAGCTTAAATAAAAAAGGATTTTAGATGAAAATTATTTATATATTATTGACAATTTTTAGTATTCTTATCTTTACAGGTTGTAAGGATAAAAAAGAAGATAGTATTAATCAAAAAGAAGAGACTACTAATAAAAAAGAACACACAACAGTAGAACAATCATCATATACTATTGAAGATGTTGCTACTGGAGTAAAATATATTTTAAAAAGAAAAGATGGTGGTTTTATTGTTGAGGGGCATGAGGATAAAGCTATTTTAATTGATATGTATGCTACTTATTGCCCACCGTGTCAAAAAGAAGCACCTCACTTAACAGATTTACAAACAAAATATTCAGATAAACTTATAATCATAGCACTAAATACTTTTGAAGATGTAAGCGACTTATATATTGATGAACAATTCAGATATACATATGGTGCATTCTATTTTATAAGCAATTCTGAGCATAATAATATAATTATAAACACTATCTTAAAAGATATTCAATACAAGCCATCTATGCAAATTCCTTTTAAAGTTATTCTAAAAAATGCAAAGTATCAAAAATTGACAGATATCTATGGTAGTAACCAAAATAATTATTTTTATTTAGGGGCAGTTAAAAGTTATGTAATTGAGAAAGATTTAAAAAAGATTTTTCAACAATCTAAAGATTAAAGCTAAAATTTACTAATCCAAAACTTACTAAGCTGTCTCTTATACACAT
>WFPU01000319.1 GCA_015487435.1 Sulfurimonas sp. | reverse complement strand
TCAGCCTTATGGAGTAAATATTCCTGCTAATGGTATTCAGGATATTGATGTAATAGGCAATGTAGCAACTCCACAAATATTAAGTGGTGATCTGTATATAAAATTTGATGATGGTCAAGAAACATATTTTCCGCAAGGATACATATATCCTTTAGAATTTGGCGAATATAGGAAAATAACACTTGTAAATAAAAATAGTTCACCAGTAACAGGTACTGTGTTGTTAGGTAGGGGGCGTATAATCGATAATCGTTTAAGCGTAACTGCTCCGATTGAAATTAAGCCTCTTGCTACATTAACATCAGGTCCAGACGTTACTATACCTGCGGCAATTGCAACTTTGGTCATTGGGGCAAATACATCTCGCAAACGTCTTGTTATAACAAATCCAGTTAATAACACAGCAATATTCAGACTTGGCGAAGATAACACAGTTGCAGCAAACAAAGGTGGCGAATTTCCGCCTGGTGCAGTTTATGACGAAGCTTATACAGGGGCAATCTGGCTTTATAGTTCAACTGTAGCTGGTGAAGTTGTAACAGTGCAGGAGTATAGCTAATGTCAATAAAATCTAGCATATATTCATTGTTACAACGTGCCAATTCATGGGTAAAAGATCAGACTCTTATCGGCAAATTGATTGGAGGGGCAGGGCAGGACTTATCAATTGAATTGCCTGTTGGTTTTGATATAGATATTAAAGAAAGCGATGCAAGCCAAGTTGCTTTTATTGGTCGTGGTGGCTGGCAGGTTGGAGGCTCTGGCGGAGGTAAAAAAGGTACAGGCACAATTAATGCTAAGAGGTTTTATCAACAAGGTATTAATGTGTCTGCTGCGACTGCTTATTTAAATACAACTAACTCATCAGCAAGTCTAGGCAGTAACAGTAATATTTCAAGTGTTATCAATACTAGTACAGGACAATATACTATTAATCTTTCAATTACTCTTAACAATACAAATGCTGTTGTTGTTTGTAGTGCTTATAATTCAAATGGTAATGTAGAATATGGTAACATTGAAACAACAAGGTTTTATATCCATACGTTTGATAGTTCAGGAGCTTTGGCAAATAAGGCATTTAGTGCGGCTTTATATGGAGGTATTGTTTAATGAAAGCAATAGTTTTTAATCATAATAACGGCAATGTAGCTCTTTGTAATCCAAGTCAAGAATATATAAAATTTCTAATAGCTGATAATAAAAATTATATAGCTATAGAAACAGAAGAACAGGCTGTAGAATTTATTAGACAGAAAGACTGTCCAGAGAACAGCTATATAGTAGATGAGATAGAATTACCAGATTCATATTTTTTTAATGCTTGGGAACTGGATATTAATAATAAGCCTATAATAAACATGGCAAAAGCTCGTAATATCCAGATGGATAAAATAAGAAAGCTACGCAATAAAAAGCTAGCTGAATTAGATATTGAACAGCTGAAAGGCAAAGACGTAACAGTTCCCAAGCAAATCTTAAGAGATATACCTCAAACTTATGATTTATCAAAGTTTAGAACGCCTGAAACTCTTAAAAAAGCAATACCTACGGAGGTTTTATAATGATGAATATTATAACAGCAATATATATGTGGTTTTTATCATTTTTTGGTATAGAAAATTCATCAGAACCACAAAAAACATACACTAACAAGGATATTGATATTCTTGCCCGTACTATATGGGGGGAAGCAAGAGGAGAGGGAGCAATAGGTATGCAAGCCGTAGCTAATGTAGTGATGAATCGTTACCAGCTCGCAATATCAAATCCAGCCTATGCAAAACAGTTTGGCTCTACTATAGCAGAAATATGCCAGAAGCCTTGGCAGTTTAGTGTTTGGAATAAAGGCAATCCCAATTTAAATAAAATGTTGTTATTAACTCCAAGTGATAGATCATTTAGGCAAGCCTTAGATATAGCAAGAAAAGCAGTTACAGGTGAGCTTACTGATGTAACAAACGGAGCAGATCACTATCGCACAGCCTATGTAAACCCTCGTTGGTCGCGCGGTAAAAAACCAACAAAAATAATTAAATCTCACTTATTCTTTAAGTTGGCATAAAGGAGGTAACATGCCGTTAATAGCAGGATTAGCAATTGCAGGAATTGTAGGAATTACGGGAAGTTTTAAGCTTGTAACAAGCGGGATTGATGACCTATCAGATAGTTCTTTAAAGATGGCAGGGGCGGCAGTTCTTGGTATTACCGCATACGTAGCAGCAAAGAGAGTAGGTCTAATATGATTGAGCAAATATTATCTACTGGAGGCGATATATCCAGCATAGCAGTGTTAGGGTTACTGCTTAAAAATTATATCGAACTTAAAACTTTGAGTAACAAAGTTAATACACTTTGGGGACATATTTTTAACAACAAAAATGAAGAGAAAAAACATGTTTAAATGGATAAAAAGAAGGCTTAAAGAGCCAAGCACAATACTGGGTTTATCTGCGGTAATAGGGGGGGTAGGAACTATCCTTAAAGCTGATTATGTACCAGAAATAGCTAAAGTAGTTGAAGTAACAGCTGAACCTTTATCACAAGGCGACTATCAAGCAGCAATAACTTTAAGTCTAGGCGGACTTATGGCTATGTTTATGTCTGAAAAAGGCGATGAATAGTAATTTTTTCTTGAAATTATAGATAAATCATGCGGTAATTGCAGAGGTGGTTACCGCCATTTTTTTTGGAACTCATATGTTAATTCCCATGTTCTACGGATTTAAAATTTTTAGAGTTCCAAGAAATCCTTTCTTGGAAGAGCGTAGGGCTTTAACTCTGCTTTGATAGAAAGGTCAATGACATGAAAATTTTATTGTTATTGGAGTTATGTCAGCTAGTAAAAAGAGCGATACTAATAATAGTAACGCTCCTAAAAAACTAGATAATAGATATAATATCTTTTGATAAACTCGGCGGTAATCACCACTCTTTTTTTATAAAATCTTTATAAGATTCTTATAATATATTTATAATATCGCTTATTAGTTAATATATTGTCAATTAAAATATTAACTTTAAAAAGTTAATGCTAACCATATGAGCCAGTATGTTTCTTATTATAAGCAAGAGCTTTCTGGTATGTTTCTGGTTTTGTCATACCTATCAATTCTTCATTACGCTGCTTAATCTTCCTGATAACTCTACAAATAGAGTTTGGATGCATTCCTATAATGCCAGCAATATCTTTTTGTGTTCTACCAAGACACAGCAAATCAATTATAAGCCTATCTCGATGCGCCATGGATAGTTTTGTATTGTTCATTGTAAAATCTTTCCAGAACTTTGTTACAGTACCAAGAGGCGCATTTGCTACTTTAGAAGTAGCTTTATATGCTTCGGCTAATGTCATGCCTTGGCGAAGATATTTCCTCATTATTTTAGGAATATCTTTATAGTCATTGTATTTTGAGAATATCTTTTTTTCATCAATATTCTTATGAGCTACTATATCATTTGCTCTTTGTCTAAAAATATCAGCTTGCTTTTCATACCAGTTTGCCATTAGATAAAGGTAATCTGATTCGAAAGTTAACAGGTTTTCATCTATTGGGTGTTTCATTGTTAGTTTTCCTCACACAGTTTTAAACAAGTTTTTTATAAAATTTTTGTGTTTTTATAAAAAAAAACTTAATAAATCGTTAAAAAAACAATAAAAAATAAAAAAGGGCAAACAAGTACACATATAATACGATGTGATAATGTATATTGTGAGTATTGTTCATGTTTATATTCATCACAATCAGAGGGTGATGCGTAAGCATTATTTGGTGAAAGGGCTATAAGTGAAAATACCATTAAAAACAGATATATACTAACCTTTTTTAAAGCTTCCTGATAAATCTTTTTAGTTTCACCTTTTGTACGTAAGGCGTTTAAATACATGAGTCCCTTAACAGGTTTTTCTCCTGCTAACTTACATAATTTCACCATCAATTCATCGCTTGGGTGTTTCCTTCCTGTACGAATTTGAGATATTGAAGTACGTGTATGTCCTAACAGTACAGATAGCTTGCTGTCTGATGCTATATTATTGTTTTCCTTGGCTTTTTCTATAAGCTTCTCTAAAAAAATATCGTCTAACATAGTATTAATTCCATAATGTCATTTTGATTCTGTTTACAGCTTATAGGATGAAACGGGGGTTGACAATAAAGAATCTATGATATTACGATACTTAACCGCACGATGTTTCAATTCATCATACATGTTAACTTTTCGGTCGTTCATACTAAAAACCAGTTACCACTGGAAGGAAATAAAATGTCAAATAAGGCTCAAGAATGGGCAAAAGCTCAAAAAGTAGGAAATAGTGGAGCAAAATTTGTTTTGTGGATACTTTCCGATTATGCAGGTGTAGACGGCGGCTCTTGTTTTCCCTCTATAAAAGAAATATCAGATGCTACTGAATTTAGTGATAAAAGCGTACGTCGACATTTAGATTATTTAGCAGAAAATAATTTTTTAACTCGATATAGGTTTAGATTAAAATCTGGTAAATTTAGCAGGTATCAATATCGTTTAAATATGAGTGTTTCACCAGCGGTCAATTTGACCAGTGGTGAAAATGGAGGTAGTACTATAGATATAGAGGGTTGCATCGAATCACCAGCGGTCAATTTGACCAGTGGCATTCACCAGCGGTCAATTTGTCCATCACCAGCGGTCAATTTGACCGCTCCTAAACCGTTATATAAACCGTTAAATAATAAAAAAAAGAAAACGCTAACGCTTGAATATTTTCTTGGCGAGGTAAAAAAGGGGTTTTATGGCGGTGAATTTGGTGAATATTCTTTGACATTTGAGCAAATTGAAAAAGAGGCAATAGGAGCATATCGCCATTGGGAAGCATATCCAGATAGAATGCCTACAGGAAATTTGCTTGCTGGCTTACATCGTTGGCTATCAAATTCAAAGACTGTTCAAAAACTATCAAAGCAATGCAATGATATTACGCCTGCCTACGATAACCCTGAATTTATCAGTTGGCGGGCAAAGATTAAAACATATATCAAAAACGGCTTTTGGCGTGAAGATATATTTGGTAGTTCTCCCCCAGATGATCCTAATAATAAAATACCTAAGCAGGTTCTAAACGAGTTCAAAGATCAACTTCAACAGCTACAAGAACAAAAATGATGGGAAACATGATTTGAATATAAATTAAACATGTTGCAAGCAAATTGCACGCAAAATTGCCCGTTAAAAACTTGTTAAAAGTAAATATTATGGGACTATGAGATTGATGAATGAAACAGAATATAAAGAGAGATTAAGAATGTTTCAGTTGAGTGAAGATAAATTTCTTACGTTCATTCAGAGGGAAACTGGTGCGATAATAAAAAGGAGACATATTTTTAGCTATTTTCAACGATCTGAAACATTAAGCGAGCCTATGACGGGATTATTCAGATTTGCTTTTAACAAACTACAGGAACAAGATGAACAAAGACAACGAGAAATTAGAACGTCTACAATTTGATGATGAACATGTAGTAAATGATAAAATAAACAGTGCTCCTGATATTACTATTGATGATGGCGTTGTTGAAGAAACATGTTTAGAACAAACTCTAACACATAATGAACATACAGCAACTCTCGATTTAAACGAAAAAGAAGAATGTTTAAAACAAAATATCAGGTCTATTTTAGATAATTCATCTATGCAAGAATTGACAAAGAAAAGATTATTGGATCTTGGTGATATTTTATATCCAGCCTTACGGAGTTTTAATGCTACTGAAAACACGTATAAATGGATTTCTGGTATTGTGGCAGGTTTAGCAATATCAATTCCAATTTGTGGAATTATTTATGATTATTTTAAAACTCCTAAAAAGGAAAGAGAAGGGGAGATCTCATAATGGAAATAACATCATATATTTTATCATTATTATTTGTTTTTTCTTTTGGTGTATTTGTTGGTGGGTGGCTTACTGTAATTAAACAAACGATTTTAATTAATACTTTTTTAGATGGTGTTAGCTTATTAATCAATCAAATTAAAACTAGAAATGAGGTAATATAAAATGAATTTAGCAATTAAGATTGGTATTCCAACTGGAATTTTTGGAATTGCATTTTTGGTTATGTTGTTGACTGGAAAAAAAGAAGATAAAATAGAGGAAGATCCTATAGTTGCAAATGCAAGAAAAGCAGGTTTAGCAAGTGCAGAAGCCAGGCGCAAAAAAAAAGCCGAAATGGAAGCCAAAAAAGCGGAGATTTCAGCCACGTAGCTATTTACGGTACTACAAAAATGGGTAAGTCTTGGTTAATAAAAAGGCTTGCTCGTAAATTAGTAAGATATGGTCATAAAGTAATAGTTTATTCTGGTGTTGCTGATACAGATTTTCCTAAAGGTGTAAAACTTACATTTGATCATGATGTTTTTGAAAGAATGCTAAATGATTCTGCAAATTATGGTGCTCATATTTTTGTCGATGAAGCAACAATATTATTCAATAAAGCCCGTAGTAGTGCAAAATATCCAGCAATTCATCAATTAGCAAGTGCGGGTAGACATAAAGGATTTACAGCATATTTTGCGACACAAAGACCTACAAGATTGATTCCTGATATAAGAGAAAATTGTTCTCAGATATATGCTTTTAGATTAAGAGGCAAAAAAGCTTGTCAAATTGTATATGAGGATTGTGGAGAGGCAAAAATAAATGGCAAGAGAATTGATGAAATAATAATAAAACAAAAACAATTAGAATTTGTTCATGTTGATATGAACAAGGATATTGTAGTTCTTGGTAAGTTATAAAAACGCACGCAAAAATGCACACATTTTTGCCCGTCCTTTTTTTTAACAGAAAATGCCAGATTGATTGTCATTGATTGATGCAAATTGAGGGGCATTTATGACTAACAGTATTATTAATCAGATTGTTACAGGCGTTGTTGTCCTTTTACTTGCAGATTTTATTAAACGTATTTTTTTTAACAAAGGGTAATAGAGAATAAAATGGCAAATAAAAAGAGCAATACTCGTCCAGTATTAGGAATGCCGGCAAAAAAAGCATTGGTATTTCTGTTTTTGGGGGTCACCAGCGTTGTAGCTGCTGGTTTGATTATGAATTATGGGGCAAAGAAAGGGATAAAAATTCTCGATGATGCTCAAAATGGTTTTGATGCTTAAATAGGGGGGAACGATATGCCACGTAGAAAAGTTGACTTAGGTTCGTTTAACTCTGTAGGTGCAGGACAAACGGCGACAATATCATTACCAACAGATAGACGCTATCACGCAGTATTTATCAATTATAAAACAAATGCTAATCAAGCCACAATAGAGGCTGATATTACTGAAATTCGTGTAAAAGTTGGTGGTAAAACGCAACGTGTATATTCTGCAAAAGAATTAAATATTATAAATGGGTTGAACGGCTATTCTTTCCGTGCTGGATATATACCTATATTCTTTTCTGAACCATGGAGACGTAACCAGCTCCAAGAGGATTTACTTGCATGGGGAATGGCAAACATTAATGATTTTCAAATAGAAGTTGTTATTGATAGTGCTGCAGTATCACCAACACTTGGTGGCTTTGCCATTGTTGATAATGTTGAACAGAATTTGGAAAATATTATTAAAGTACGCAGGCAAGGTGTAGGTGTGACCGCAACTGGTATAGTTACTGTTCATACTCTTACAAAACAAGATATTTATCATAGAATACATTGTATAGAAGCAGCAGCAGGCGACATCAAATCTGTTGATATTACTATTGATAGCTTTGATGTTTATAAGCAAAAAGATGCTGAAAATGATGCAGTTTTAGATATGCGTGGATTTGTCCCTCAAGCTAGCGTTTTCCATGTAGTTTTTGATGAGACACAAAGGGTAGAGGATGGACTTCCACTTATCAAACCTAATGGCAAAGCTGTAAGTGAATTTCGTTTAGACTTTGATATGTCAACAACAAATGATTTTACAATGCTGATTGAAACTCGTGGTAATCCTGACTAAGAAAGGGGAACGATATGACAAAACGTTTACCTGTACCACGTCCAAAATCTGATAGTGTGGAGGGACTTTTTAACTTTGATCTTATAGGTGTTATTGATAAAGGAGCAAATATTTATAGCAAAGTTTTAGAAGAAAAGCTTAGCTATGATCTTGCAAAAAAACAATTGGAGCAAATAAGTAATAACCAAGCCTTAAATACTCCTGAATATGTTTTTTCAAAAGATACTTCAAAAGATCAAGATTTTAAGGTTAGCGATACTGTTAAAATTGTAAGTTTTTCTATTATTGGCTTTATAGGTGCAATTCTATTAGTGAAAGTTATTAAGTAATGCTGGATTTATTAGGTGGTCAAGGCTCAAGTCTTCAAAATTCTAGTCCTACTGAAGCAGTTTCAGGCGTAACAAGTGAAGAAATGTTTACAACTGGATTGTTTTCAGTAGGTGGGGGAGAAGCTACAAAAAATATATCTATGTTTTCAATAGGATTAAGCATAGTTGCGATATTACTCGTAGCATTACTATTAGTCAGAGGTAAATAAAATGTGGTTTGAGTTAGTATATAATAAAGCTGATATACAAAATCATAGGGTTTTTAATGGTCTTGACGTTAATAATATAACTAACGTCGTATCAGAATTTTGTAGAGCTGATCATTATTTAATAAATATATGGGCAAAATCTGGTCATGTTGGATATGTTGTATTCCAAATTATCAAAGATAAACTATATTTTAAATTGATTAATTGTAAACCACTTAAAAATGGTGTAACAGGCTCATTACTTTCTGATTTTATAATTCCTTATTGCCACAAAAATAATATTAACGCTGTGATTGCCACAGTAGAACGTCCTGCAATGGCTATAAAACTCAAAAAATTAGGTTTTAAAAAATTAAAATCGGGGGTGTGGGAATATGTGCTTTAATAGGGCAAAAGCAAGCACAAATAAAAGCAGTAAAAACACTGATAATAGGATTGGTGCAAGCGATAATGCTGTGGTTTTAAGATCAGATCCTAATAGTAATATTAATTTTACTGTCAATGATGTGTCTAAAGACATCACAGATGAAGCATTTGACTTGTCAAAACTTGTAGAAGAGGGCCGGCAAGATTTTATAGCTGATACTTTTGATCTAATTAAGTTTTTTGGGGCAGGAGCAATCGAAAAAACACAAGATGCACTACTGGATCTTAATCAATCCAGCCAAAAATTTGCAAAAGAAGTGATAGCAGAACAAAACCCTAATGACGCAAATCGTTTAGAAAAAATAATGATAATAGGAATGTCAATAATAGGAATTTCATTTATTACGTGGGGGGTATTTAAATGACAACAGCAACTAATGAATTTTCAATTCAGCCTTATGGAGTAAATATTCCTGCTAATGGTATTCAGGATATTGATGTAATAGGCAATGTAGCAACTCCACAAATATTAAGTGGTGATCTGTATATAAAATTTGATGATGGTCAAGAAACATATTTTCCGCAAGGATACATATATCCT
>WFPU01000318.1 GCA_015487435.1 Sulfurimonas sp. | reverse complement strand
TAATGATATATCAGAACCAATATTTGTTTTTGCAGATATATAAAATTCTTGTTTTTTAGTATCTATAATAATATTTGATGCTAAATCAACTTCTTCATTTTTTAATTCAAAGTTTTTAATAGTAAAGTTTACAAAATTATTTTCTGGTTTAATATCAATATCAACAATTAGCTTTTGAGATCTAATCTTAAAATATCCAATTTTATCATCACTATAGTGCAAAGTAGCATTGATATCTTTGTAGTTAATCTCATTAACAACCAATGATTTAACTAGTGAGCCAAAAATATTACCAATTAAGAGATAATTCTGGATATTTTTATGTTCAAAAACAAATGGTTTACTTGTGTTTTCTTGTAA
The DNA here is from genome assembly GCA_015487435.1 of Sulfurimonas sp. GTDB lineage: Bacteria > Campylobacterota > Campylobacteria > Campylobacterales > Sulfurimonadaceae > Sulfurimonas. The sequence continues at coordinate 9,422 of WFPU01000318.1, read as the reverse complement.
AAAATTTATATTTTGTATGTGTATGTTTAGTTTTTCATCCCACTTTATGTATAATTTGTCTATGGTTACAGAAGATGTTTTTATATCTTTAATATGGACACCAGAGTTTAAAAGTAAATATGTTACAGAAAGCACCAATGAAATGAACAACAAAAAACTAACAATGCTAAAATATATCTTTGAGATACTATTAATTATAAGTTTATCGTTCATGTTTTATCTAAATCAGCCTATTGTGTCAAAAAAAGTTATATTTATACCGAGTGGCACTATTAACTATATTATATCACATCTATCGCAAAAAGGATTTGACTTATCTAAATTAGATTCTCTGTTGTTAAGACTAATAGGTTCACCTCAAAGTGGATGGATAGATATAGGTGTATATTCCTTAACTAGAGCAGATTTTTTGTATAAAATAAGTAATGAAAAAGCAGCATTAAGAGATGTAACTTTAATTCCAGGGGAGACAACATTTATATTTTTGAATCAATTATCATCAAATCTTGGATTAGATAGAAAAATTTTACAAGAGGAGTATGATAAACAATCTAAAATACAAGAGGGAGCTTTTGTTCCAAATACATACAAAATTCCAATTGGAATTTCAGAAAGTATACTAATAGAGATATTATTAAAAGAATCAAAAAAACAAATGATAGATTTATCAAACAAAATTTTTGGCTCTTATGATGAAAAAAAGTGGTATAAATATATATCTATTGCTTCTGTAATTCAAAAAGAATCTGCAAACAATGAAGAGATGCCTCTAGTCTCATCAGTAATATACAATAGAATTAAAAAAGGGATGAAACTACAAATGGATGGGACACTAAATTATGGAAAATATTCACATATAAAAATAACCCCAAAAAGGATTCGTGAAGATAAATCAATATATAATACCTACAAAAATAGGGGTGTTCCAGCGATTCCTGTATGTAATGTTAGCTTTGAAGCTATCCGTGCAGCTATATTTCCAGCAGAGACTAAATACCTTTATTTTATGAAATCAAAAAATGGTGTTCATGATTTTGCATGTAACTATTCTACACATTTAGACAATATAAAGCGTGCTACTAAATGAAACACCTTAAATAATTAGATAGATATTTATAAGAGTGATTGAGTGATTGTTATTCTAATAGTGTTATGATTCTTAGTACATATTCATATCTCCATTATGAAGATAAATTTACTCAAGGACAACAAATGTCAAAAATTATTTGGACAAAAATTGATGAAGCTCCGGCTTTAGCAACTTATTCTTTAACCCCTATCGTTAATGCTTTTACTAAAGCAGCAGGCGTAGAAGTAGTTATTAGTGATATTTCACTATCAGGTAGAGTACTTGCGAGCCAAGGTCTTGCAGAAGATGAATTATCTAAATTAGGTGAAGTAGTTTTACAAGAAGATGGAAATATTATTAAACTTCCAAATATTTCTGCTTCAGTTGGTCAACTTAAAGATTGTATTGCTGAGCTTCAGGGTCAAGGTTATGATATTTCTGATTATCCTGAAAATCCAGCAAATGCTGAAGAAGAAGCTATCCAAGCTAAATATAGTACATGTTTAGGTTCGGCTGTTAATCCTGTTCTTCGTGAAGGTAACTCTGATAGACGTGCTGCAGCAGCAGTTAAAAAATTTGCTCAAAAGAATCCACATAAATTGCGTGCATTTCCAGAGAATCCTAAATCGTATGTTGCACATATGGAAGGAAAAGGAGATTTCTTTTCTAACGAGCAATCAGTTACTCTTGAAAAAGGTCAAAAAGTTACAATTGAATTAAATGGTAAAGAATTAGCTTCAATTGATACGATTGATAAAGAGATTATTGACACTACATTTATGTCTATTAAAGCTTTAAGAGCTTTTATTCAAAAAACTATTGATGATGCAAAAGCAAACGGTGTTATATGGTCATTACACCTTAAAGCTACTATGATGAAAGTTTCTGACCCGATTATGTTCGGTCATGCTTTAGAAGTGTTTTTTGCACCGGTATTTGAAAAATATGGATCTGTATTTGCAGAGTTAAATGTAAATGCTAACCTTGGTATTTCTGATATTGAGAAAAAAATTGCTGGACATGAAAAAGAAGCTGAAATTTTAGCTGCATTCAAAGCAGTAGTTGATTCTGATAATCCAGAAATCGCAATGGTTGATTCTGACAAAGGCACTACAAACCTTAATGCATCTAATGATGTTATTATTGATGCTTCTATGCCAGTTGTTATTCGTGAAGGTGGTAAGCAGTGGAATAGAAAAGGTGATGCTGTAGAGTGTGTTGCTGTTATTCCTGATAGCACTTACGCTATGTTCCATGCAGAGATGTTAGAAGATTGTGTTAAGAATGGTCAATACGATGTTGCAACTATGGGTAATGTAGCAAATGTTGGACTGATGGCTCAAAAAGCTGAAGAGTATGGTTCTCATCCAACTACTTTTGAAATTGCTGAAGCTGGTACAGTTAAGGTTAAAGATGCTGATGGTAATGTATTGACAAGTCATAATGTTGAGGTTGGTGATATTTGGAGACTTGCTCGCACTAAAGATATTCCAATTCAAGATTGGGTTCGTTTAGCTGTTGAGCGTGGTAGACTTACTGGTTCTCCAGTTGTTTTCTGGTTAGATAAAACACGTGCTCATGATATAGAGATGATTAAAAAAGTAAATGAATATCTTCCTAATTATGATACTTCAGGTTTAGATATTCAAATTATGAGAGTAACTGATGCTACTCGTTATTCTAATGCACGTATCCGTGAAGGTAAAGACACTATCGCTGCAACTGGTAATGTTTTACGTGACCATCTTACTGATATGTACCCAATTTTAGAGCTTGGAACATCCGCTAAGATGCTTTCAATCGTTCCTTTGTTAAACGGTGGTGGTCTTTTTGAAACTGGTGCTGGTGGATCTGCTCCTAAGCATGTTGAGCAATTCTTAAAAGAGGGACACCTTCGTTGGGATTCTTTAGGTGAATTTTTAGCACTTGCTGAGTCTTTACGTTTTATCAGTAACAAAAAATCTGATGCAAAACTAGCTGCACTTACACATGGTCTTGATGTTGCTAATGATGGATATCTTGATAACAATAAAGAACCAGGTAGAAAATGTGGTGAGCCAGATAATAAAGCTTCACACTTCTATTTAGCACAATTTTGGGCTAAAGCACTTGCTGAAAGTGACAATGCTGAGTTAGCTGCTAAATTTGCCCCTGTTGCAAAAGAATTAACTGAAAAAGAAGATATTATTATTTCTGAACTTCTTGCTGTAGAGGGTAAACCTCAAGATATTGGTGGTTACTTCCGTCCAGATGATGCTAAAGCAGAAGCTGCAATGAGACCATCTGCTACATTAAACGCTATTATAGATGCAATATAATTTGAATACTATAGAGAGTTATTAACTCTCTATGGCAAATTATTGAAAATTATATTATTTTAGTTTTCATTAATTTGCTGATTGTTTTTTTAAAATCAAAGGGGTAATATGAGAGGTAAAAGAATAGGAATTGTAGGCGTAGGTAACGTTGGTTCATCTGTAGCATATTCTTTAGCGATGAGTGGTTCTTGTCATGAAATTATTTTAAGAGCAAATAATGTAGATAAAGCAAGAGGTAAAGCATTAGATTTATCTCAAGCTGCTCAAGCTGCTAGAAAACATACTGTTATAACAGTTGCTGAAACATTAGAAGATGTAAAAGATTGCGATGTTGTAGTAATAACAGCAGGAAGTCCAAGATTACCTGGTATGAGTAGGGATGATTTACTTATTAAAAATGCTCAAATTATGAAAAATGTAATGAGTGTAATTAAAATCTCTTCACCAGAAGCTGTAATTATTCCTGTTTCAAATCCTCTCGATGCAATGGTATATGTTGCACTTAAAGAGACTGGTTGGGATAGAAGTAGAGTTATTGGGATGGCTGGAATTCTCGATAGTGCTAGAATGGCTCACTTTGTGTATGAAAAATTAGGTTACGGGGCAGGACAGATTAGATGTTCTGTAATGGGTGGTCACGGTGATGATATGGTACCACTACCGAGATTCTCTACTGTTGCAGGTGTCCCTCTTACTGATTTATTAACTTGGGAAGATATTAATGAAATTATTGAAAAAACTAAAAGAGGTGGAGCTGAAATAGTTGAACTTCTTAAAGATGGTAGTGCTTATTATGCACCTGCAAAAGCAACTGCACTTATGGTTGAAGCAGTTTTAACTGATATGAAACAGATTTATCCATGTGCTGTAATGCTCGATGGTGAATATGGCTACACAGATGTTGTAAGTGGTGTCCCTGTTATGATTGGAGCTAGTGGTGTTGAAAAGGTTATTGAAGCTAATTTAAATGATGATCAAGATAGAAAGTTTGCTACCTCTGTAGGAAGCGTTAAAGGTCTAATCGATACACTTTATAAAAATAATTTTTATAACTAAAAATAGAGTTATTTTTATATAACTCTACCTCTTTAAATCTTTCGTTTTTTTGTTTCATTTTGTAACACCATTAAATCTATTTAATTATGATTTCTTATATATATTTAAGTTTAATTTTAATTTTGATATCTTAATTTGTTATAGTAAATTTTAAAATTTAAGCTAATAAATATGGAGTCTTAATATGAATAGTATTTCAACTGATGTTCTTATTGTTGGTGGTGGACCTGCTGGTCTTTCTACTGCTATCGCTTTAGCTGATAAGCTAAAGCAACGAGGTGAAAACAAAAGAATAATGTTAATTGAAAAGGGTAGTTCAATCGGTTCACATATCCTCTCTGGTGCTGTTATCAGACCACAGATATTTGAACAACTACTAACAACTGGAGAGTTTGATGGTATCCCATTTGATTCAAAAGTAGGTGCTGATGTAACAGTTAAGTTAAATGAAAGTGGAGGTGAAACTAAATTACCGTTTCATCCACCATACATGTCAAATGATGGTAATTATATAGCATCTCTTGCTCAAATATGTAAATACTTAGCAACATTGGCGGAAGAGCGTGGTGTAGAGATTTATACTGGTTTTTCTGTTGATAGTGTAGTTTATGACAGTGATAATAAAGTAATTGGTATAAAAACTAAAGATACCGGTGTTGATCATCATGGTATGAAACAGAAAAATTTTCAAGAGGGTACTACTGTTAAAGCAGATATTACGGTGTTTGCTGAGGGAACTAGAGGTTCTGCTGTAAAAACTGTAATAGATAAATTATATCTAGATGCAGGTAAAAATCCTCAAATATACTCTTTGGGTGTAAAAGAGATTTGGAAAGTTCCAGAGGGTAGGGTTAAAGTTGGTTCAGTTAAACACACTTTTGGATACCCTCTTAAAGATAAGCAGGAGTTTGGTGGTGGTTTTATCTATGGATTAACTGATAATAGAGTTGCTGTTGGACTTGTCGCTGGACTTGATTATCAAGATCCATCTTTTGATGTTCATGCAGCAATGCAAATTTGGAAAACTCATCCATATGTTTCAAAAATTCTTGAGGGTGGTTCAGTTATAGAAGCTGGTGCTAAAACACTTCCAGAGGGTGGATGGAACTCAGTACCAAAATATTATGCTGATAATATGATGATAGTTGGAGATAGCGCAGGATTTTTGTCAACACCAAGATTAAAAGGTATCCATTTAGCTGTTGAATCAGGTATCTGTGCAGCTACTGCTGCCGCTGATGCTTTAGTGAAGAATGATACAAGCAAAGAGTCATTATCTAAATACGAGGAGTTGGTAAATAGTAGTTTCATTTATAAAGAGCTATATCCAACTAGAAATATGAGGGCTGTAATGCAAGATGGTATGATTCTTGGTGGTCTTAAGATGGGTGTTCAGCTTATTACTGGTGGAGCTTGTTTAATGGTTCCAAAAACTGAAGCAGATAGTGATACAACTAAAAAGACAAAAGAGTTTTCTTCTCAATCATTTCAAAATAGATTTGCTGGTAAGCTAGAGTATGACAAAAAATTATCATTTGATAAAGTTACAACTGTTTATTACTCAAAAGCTATGCATGATGAAGTTCAGGTTCCACACTTAGTTGTAAAGAATCCTGAGCAATTTAAATCATCAAATATAAATGAGTATGGTTTAGCAGAGGCATCTATGTGTCCCGCTGAAGTTTATGAACTGCATATTGATAAAAAAAGTGGTGATAAATCACTTAGATTACATGCCGAAAACTGTGTTCACTGTAAAACGTGTGATATTAAATCACCAAACAGTGGAATTATTTGGACTACACCATATGGTGGTGATGGTCCAGAATATAATATGATGTAAGGTGAGGAGAATATAATATGGCTTTAACAATAATCAGTTTAATGAAACAGGTTCCTTTGCCATCCGAGATGAGAATGGGTGATGATGGTTTAATGGATAGAACAAAAGCAAAATCTATAATCAATATTGATTGTGGGTATGCACTTGAAGCTGGTCTTCAAATGAAAATCGACAATCCAGATGCAAAACTTATTGTATGTTCTATGGGTCCACCATCTTTTGATGTATCTCTTAAAAAAGCTATATCTATGGGATATGATGAAGCATATCTTCTTAGTGACAGAAGACTTGGTGGTTCAGATACTTACGCTACAGGTCTAGCTATAGCTACTATGCTTAAACATTTAGGTTACGCAAAAGGTCTTAATGAAGATTTTGTAATTGTAGCAGGTAGACAAACTAGTGATGGAGATACAGCTCATGTTCCATCTCAAGTAGCAGAAAATATGGATCTTCCTCAGGCTACATTTATAGAAGTTGCAGATTTAAAAGATGGATTTGTAACAGCAAAAAGGATTATTGAGGGTGGTTATCAGATGATGAAACTTCCTATCCCTTGTGCCTTATCCTTTACCCCAACAGGTGTTGATCCAAGACGTCCATCCCTAGAAGGTGCTGTAAAAGCAAGAAATTCTAAAGTTACAGTATTTAATATTGATGATATAGGACTAAGTGATGAAAAAATTGGTTTAAGTGGTTCACCTACAATCGTTGCAAAAGTCGCAAATATTGTAAGCCAAAGAGCTCCAGCTAAGATGACAGATGGTCACGGAGAAGTTGAATTAGTTTCTAACTTAATAGAAAATATAAAAGCTGGTAAAAATAACGTAGAGATAAAAGAGAAAAAAGCAGCTAAAGAGAAGAAACGTCCAGAAGGTTTTAAGGATGTTGATTTTAGAGATGGTGCTAGTGGTATTTTGACTTGGGCAGAAGTTGTAAATGGTCAAATCTCTAGACCATCATTGGAGTTATTAACACCAGCTAGAAATTTAGCAACTGAGCTTGGTAATGATACGAAAGTAATGACTTTAATCATTGGAAAAGATTTAGGGGATATGCCTAAAGAGCTGATTGCTCATGGTGCTGATGAAGTAATTGTTGTAGAAGACGATAGACTTCAAGAGTATAGAATTCTACCTTTTGCAACTGCATTTGAGCAAGTTATTAAAGATAAAAATCCAGAGATTGCACTTTTTGCTGCAACTACTGCTGGTCGTGAGTTAGCACCTAGAATTGGAGTTAAAACTGATGGTGGTGTTACAGCAGATTGTACAGCATTGGAGATTGGTGAACATTTTGATAGAAAAAAGAAAATTGTATATGCTCCAATTTTGGAATCAAGAAGACCAACCTATGGAGAGTCTAAACTTGCAACAATTTTAGGTTTTGTTTGTCCTCAAATTTCAACTGCTCGTGCAGGTACATTTCCTGTTCCAACTCCAGATGCTAGCAGAAAAGGTAAAATAGAAAAATTTACACCAAAGTTACCTGAAAAAGATTTTGTAACAGAAATTATTGAAACTGTAATAGGTGAGGGTGGTATGCAGGGTCTATTTGAAGCTGATATTATTGTTGCTGGTGGTAGAGGAACAACTAGCGATGGTATGAAGATGGTAAAAGATTTAGCAGATGCACTTAAAGCTCAAGGTATAAATGCAGAGTGGGCTTGTTCAAGAGTAATGGTTGATGAAGGTGTTGCTGAGTATGCAAGACAGATTGGTCAAACTGGTAAAACTGTTCGTCCAAAAGTATATGTTGCAATAGGTATTAGTGGTGCTGTTCAACATATTGCTGGTATGGTTGAATCTGAAACTATTATAGCTATAAATCATAATGCTAAAGAGACTATATTTGCAAATGCAGATTTTGGAATTGTAGGTGATTATGAAGATATCTTACCAGAGCTTATTGAAAAAGTTAATGGTGGATTTACATTTGGACTTGATCCTAAATAAGAATAAAGGAAATTGTATGGTAAGTAGAAAAGTAGGAATTGTTGGTGCAGGTTTTGTTGGTGCAACTGCAGCATATAGTTTAACAATGACAGGATCATGTCATGAAGTGGTTTTATATGACATTAATGCTGATGTTGCAAAAGGAAAAGCAATTGATATTGGACAATCAACGAGTTATGCCCCAAAAGGTACAATTGTAACAGCAGCAAAAGATGCAAGTGATTTGAAAGGTTGTGATATTATTGTTATTACAGCTGGTGTCCCTCGTAGAAATGAGATGACAAGAGCTGATCTTTTATTAATTAATGCAAAAATTATGAAAGATGTTGTTGGTAATATTATGAAATATTCTCCAGATGCTATTATCCTTTGCGTATCTAATCCATTAGATATCATGAATTATGTAGTTCATAAATTAACTGGTTGGGATAGAAATAGAATTGTTGGTATGGCAGGTGCACTCGATGGTGCAAGAATGGCATATCAAATCAATCAAAAAGTTGGATATGGTTCAGGTCAAATTAGAGCAATGCTTATAGGTGATCATGGTCAAAATATGATTCCACTTCCTGAGATTTCTGCTGTAGGTGGTGTTCCATTAGATCAAATTATATCAAAAGAAGATATGGTTGGAATAATTGAGAGAACAAAAAATGGTGGAGCTGAAATAGTTAAACATCTTGGAACTTCTGCTTATTATGCACCTGGTCGAGCAATCTCCATTATGGTTGAAGCAATTTTAGATGATAGCAGAATCGTTATGCCATCTTCAGTTATGCTTGATGGTGAGTATGGGTATAAAGATATATCTGTTGGTGTCCCTGTTGTTCTTGGTGCCAATGGTGTTGAAAAAATTATTGAACTTGATTTAGATGATGAACTAAAAGCTAAATTCAAAATTTCTGTTGATTCTATCCAAGAGGGAATAGATATTTTAAATGAAAATAATTTTTTTGAGTAGATTCTACACCTTTTGGTGTAAAATCTAATTCTTAATTGAGTAAAATCTACACATATATTCATATGTTATAAAATAAATATCTATAATGACTAGTATTACAAAAAGAGTGCTAAAATTATAATTCTACAATACTTTATTATAGATATTTAACAAAGAGGGAATTATATGCGTGAAATAGCATACGAAGAGATAGTTAAAAATGTTAGAGATATCATAGTAT
>WFPU01000317.1 GCA_015487435.1 Sulfurimonas sp. | reverse complement strand
TCGTTGTTTCGATGCTCTTTTTGTTCGCGCTTTTGCATAAAGACATTCCAAAAAGCATAGATGTCACACTCTTACCAAATCCACAAAGTGTCATTAAAAATCAAGCGCTCTTTAAATTCGCATGGTTCTTTTTAGTACTTCTCCTTGCCGGCTATGCCATTGGCGACATCTATCACATTCCTGTCTCTGTATTTGCGCTCAGTGGAGCTATCATCTTCTTGCTCATTGCAGCCAAGACAAAAACTGTTCACGCAAAGAAGATCATCAAAGAAGCGCCGTGGCAGGTCGTTTGGTTCTCGCTTGGGCTCTATGTCGTTGTCTACGGGCTCAAAAATGCAGGCCTTACAGATGAAATAGCCCAAGTACTAACCTATCTCAACACACAAAGCCAAACAGTTGCCGTCGTGGGTACAGGCTTCATCGCCGCAGCACTCTCTGCCATTATGAATAATATGCCAACAATCATGGTCATGGATATCGCCTTAGAAGGCATCAAAAACGACGCCATGATCTATGCCAACATCATCGGCTGTAACCTCGGACCGAAAATGACACCATTCGGTTCTTTAGCTACGCTCCTTTGGCTGCACTCTTTAGAGAAAAAAGGGGTAGAAATTAGTTTCTGGTCCTACTCAAAATTTGGCCTTCTTATCACCCCTCCGGTACTATTAGTCGTTCTTTTGTCCCTTTTGTAAATAATCATGTAAAATTGCTGTCCCAAAAATGGATCTCTTCTTAGCATACAATGTATCATAAATTACTTTTCGTAGCTTTTATCTTCTTTGCTAATTCTTCAGTAAGCACCCTCTCGTGAAAGTACTACCTTAGCTGTTTTCAAAAGAATTACAATATCTAACCATAATGACCAGTTCATTACATACCACTTATCCGTTTTAACTCTATACTTATAATCAGTATTACTGCGTCCACTTACTTGCCAAAGTCCTGTTATACCAGGTTTAACCATAAAATAGTATTTTGCATCTTCTTTATAATACTGATCAATCTCTTGCTGTATGACAGGGCGAGGACCTACAAAGTTCATCTCTCCCTTTAAAACATTAAATATTTGAGGTAACTCATCAAGCGATGTTTTACGTAGAAAAGAACCTACTTTCGTAACACGAGGATCCTCTTTTAATTTAAAATTTTTTTCCCACTCTGCCTTTATCTTAGCATCTTCTGCTAGAAGTTTTTCAAGACGTTCTGAAGCATCACTATACATGCTTCTAAATTTCAATGTTGCAATAATCTGCCCGTCTTTTCCTACACGGTTGTGTGCAAAAAAGGCTGGGCCAGAAGATTCTTTTTTTATCATAAAAGCCAAAATTCCTATAACAGGCAATAAGATCGGTACAAGGAAAATAGCTAAAGTATAATTAAAGCACACTTGTAACATTACTCTAACTGTAGAAGCAAGACGATTTTGAAAATATACGATATTTGTTCTCGTATTTTGTAGTTTATCTATATGTGAACTTGTTAAATCAAACTCATCAAAAGTTGGAATAAAAAGGACCTCATGCTTTGCGGACAATGCTTCACTGATGATTTTATCGCGTTCATCCAAGCTCATATCTTTTGCATTTATAAAAACAACATCTACACTATCTTCTCCAGCATCAATATACCCAAGATATGGATTTTTAAAAACTTCCTTTCGAATTAAAACATCATATCCATAAACACGTGCTTTTTTTTGCCATAATCCATACTTGTAAAGTGATTTTTTTCCAATATTTTTTCCAAGTGGAATAAAAAACATCATTAATATGATCGATACAACAAGAATGAACCGTGAAAAAGATTCAACATCCTTTCCTAAGGCCATAATAGCAAAAATAAGCACAAGCGAAATTAATAATACACGTACGACATTGTAGCTCTCTTGCCAAAAATCTCGTCTTTGTGTGTATATACTCTCGTATGTAAACATCATTATAGGAATAATATAAAGTAAGAGAAAACTCAAATAGTGACTTACACTATGGTTTATATCAAGAAAGAAAATACCATTGAAAGAAACACGTAATTCATATGCAAGTATAATAGAAATAATGATTGCGAATATATCTAATAATACCAAAATAATAATAGAAATAATCTGATTCATAATAACCTATTTTTTATGTATTTTATCATATCCCTAATTAAGAGCATTTAAATTTCCACCATCTATGGTGCATACTCATTTTTTTAATCAGCCACTTAGGAAGTTTTTCATATTTTTGTCCCAATTTATACCCTAAATATTTCATACTATTTCTAATAAAAAACTCTGGTATTAGATACCAGGCTCCATTTGACAAAAGATAATTAAACTCAGATTTAATATATCTGATACCCTCACCTTCGGCTTTCCCAAATTCTTTTATTATCCAACTTTCACATTGATGGAACACACCAATATCAAAATACCTTTTAAACTCTTCAAAAACTGTATAACTGTGAGAATGATATACTTTAGCTTTTTCTACATAAGCTACTTTGTAATCAGAAAGAATCATTTTTGCACCAGCATAAGTATCTTCCCCCAGAATTAAGTCATCTGTAAACCATCCTATGTTTTCTAACGCACTTTTTCTATATGCAGCAAAACTATTAGATACAAAAGCTGTTTTAACGCCATAGCTCTTTATATCTTCTTTATTCCTGACATATGAAAACATTCCATAATTAAACTGTCTAAGATGTTTTCCAAAAAGATTGGTATTTTCATAGCTCAACTGTCTACCATAAGCAGCACCAATCTTTTCATCATCAAAAATTTGAGTTAGATTTTCTATCGCAAATTTATCATAAGGTAGGGCATCCTGTGTTAAAAAAATTACTATCTCTCCTTGAGCCATCTGTGCCACCTTAGTTCTGGTACCACCATGGTTAAATTCATTTTCAGGGATAACGAGTACTTTATCAGTATACTTTTTGGCGATTTCTACTGTTTTATCTTTTGATGATGAATCTATTATAATTAACTCACATTCTTTTATTGATTGGCTTTTAATACTAACTAATAATTTTACAATATAGTCTTCCGCATTATGGGTAGGGATTATAATACTAATCATAGTTTTTCTTAAGTACAATTGTTTTTATCATATTTTTAATAATAATCCTAAATTTCGGGTAAACCCTTGTTTCAATAATTTATATTTAAGAAGTATTTTCCTTTTTTGCCAAAAAGATTTTGATTCTATATTTGTGAATTCTTCTAACATTTCAATAGTTGTTGTATCTAATTCATCTCTATATCTTTCCAAAAAAGCTTGTGCTTGTTGAGAATATTTAAATAAAATACTATCATTATTTATATTTTTTGTTATATATTGAAAAGAAATCCCATGAGCCCCAATAGTATTTTTTTTATGTTGCCTATACTTAATAGTAGCCTTATCTATGAAAGTAATCTTACCAAACTTACTTGCGACCAACCCTATCCACCAATCATGCATAATCACACCTTGTTTTGGAATCGGCATAGCTAAATCTAATAATTTTTTATTCACCATTATACTACATCCAGTAATGGTATTTTGCATAAGTAATTGATTAAAACTATTAAGTTTAGGATTAAGATGCTCATAATGCCACATGGATTCATGAATATTTACTAACTTTTCATTTACTATTTCTAAATCTGTATGCACAAGCAAAGGTTTATTGGGAAACTCCTTTTCAAGCTTCTTAATTTTTTCTAAACTTTTTTCTACTTTATCTTTTTCCCAAACATCATCTTGATCACAAAACATAAAATATTGATAATCTTTTTTTAATGCATATTCAGATAAAGCGGAAAAGCTACTTTTTGGACCAAGGTGTTCACCTTGTGGCATTAATTCAATATTGTAAGATTTTAAAACTTCTAAAGTAATATCATTGGAACCATCATCCCTTGCTATTATCTTAATATTATTATAAGTTTGTCCATATAATGAATCAATTTGTTCATTCAAATAGTTTGATCCATTATAAGTCGAAAGTAAAATTAATACTGGCTCAACTGATAACATACTTAAAGAATCATCCATAAATCAAAATTTATAACTTTCCATCACTTGTGTGTAATATCGACTTAATATCATAAACAACCTGCTTAGGATTATAAAATTCCAATTCCCTATATTTATCATGAGCAACTGCAATTACTATAGCTTCATAATCATCATAATTTAAATCATTATTTAGTTTAAAACCATATTCTGCTTCTACTTCTTCTGTATCTGCCCAATAATCACTCACACTTGTTTTACATCCGAATTCTTGCAGTTCTCTTATAATATCAATCACCCTTGAATTTCTTATGTCTGTACAATTTTCTTTAAAAGTAATCCCTAAAATCAGGATTTTAGCATCCACTACTTTATGCCCTTTTTTAATAAGCAGTTTAAGAACTTGATTTGCCACATATATACCCATATTATCATTTAATCTTCTTCCTGCTAAAATAACTTCAGGATCATAACCAACTTGTTGGGCCTTGTATGTCAAGTAATAAGGATCAACTCCTATACAATGTCCACCAACAAGCCCTGGTCGAAATGGTAAAAAATTCCATTTTGTTGCAGCAGCATCTAAAACAGCATTGGTATCTATTCCTAATTTATTAAAAATAATTGCAAGTTCATTCACAAATGCTATATTCACATCTCTTTGAGAGTTTTCAATTACTTTTGCTGCTTCTGCTACTTTTATTGTAGGTGCTAAATGTGTTCCTGCTGTAATTATACTTGAATAAAGCGCATCTACTTTTTTGCCTATTGCAGGAGTTGAACCTGAAGTTACTTTTAAAATTTTTGTCACCGTATGTTCTTTATCTCCTGGATTAATCCTCTCAGGACTATAACCACAGAAAAAGTCTTTATTAAATTTGAGATTTGAAAATTTTTCTAGCACTGGGACACATTCTTCTTCTGTTGCTCCTGGGTATACTGTAGATTCATAAATAACTATGTCATCTTTTTTAAGAACTTTACCTATCGTTTCACTTGCTTTTAAAAGTGGTGTTAAGTCTGGTCTCTTATTTTTATCTATTGGTGTTGGTACGGTAACTATATAGATATTACAATCTTTTAGTTCTTCTTGATTAGCAGTAAAAAGAATACCATTATTGAGAGCCTCTCTAAGCTGTACTTCACTGAGTTCTAATGTTCTATCATCAGCGTTGTTTAATTCATCTATTCTTTTTTGATATATATCAAAACCTACTACTTTATATTTAGCACTAAAAGCATGTGCTAATGGTAAACCTACATAACCTAGCCCTATAACTGCTATTTTACTATTTTTCATTTCATTTGTTCCTTTATGGTAGTTAATATCTGCTCAACTCTATTTTTATAAGTATGGTTTTTAAGAACTAGATCTCTTCCTCTACTTGAAAGCTTTTTTCTTTCTTGTGGATGTTCAAGATAATATTTTATTTTTTTATTAAAATCAGCTTTGGAATTATAACTTACAACTGAATCACCAAAAAGCTCTTCAATACCTTCTACCTTATCCGTAAGGATAAATCCATTACATGCAAGAACATCAAAAAGTCTATTGGAAATAAAACCATTTTCTCTCATACTATCCCAATGGTCATTAAGAACAATATCTGCATTTGAGTAATATTTGTAAACATTTTCATTTTCAATATGTTTTGCTTTGATATATTTGTTATCAATTATTTTTTCCCATAATGTCCCAAAAACAGCTAAATCATATTTTGTAGGAAGAAGATATTTTAATGATTTTCTAAAAATTTTTCGTGAATTTCCAACAAAAAGTAATTGATATTTATATGTATCATCAATATAGGGCTTAAAAATATCTGTGTCTGTACATTGATGCATAATCTCCACATGAGTATTCAGTCTTGTTTGTAATTTCTCTGCCCATATTGTCGATGAAATAAATACCACATCATAACTGTTGTACTCATCAGTTGTTACTTTATCAGGATGTGAAATATTCCACATAATATTAATTTGATGTTTTTTAGGTTTGTAGACCGACAATCCTCTTAAAACAATAGCAATATCACAAGCATCTCCTTCTGCATTATTCCACTCTGGAAGTATCTGTAAAAGACAAAAGTGTCCTTGAATTTCAAACTGTTTTTTGAGTCCTAATGCAAGATGATAATCTCCCCATGTTTTTGCTTCTTCCCATTTTGGAATAGGCATTTTTATCACTATGCTTTTTTTAATGTTAAGAAACTCTTCAATCTTCTGTTTCATAAATTGTGCACGGATTCTGTAGGTATGATTGTTAAAAACAAACTCTTGTAACTCTTTAATTCGTTCATCTCTTTTTACATCATCCCGTAAGTATTCATCTAAAAATGCATGAAGTTCTTCCTTTGTTTCATAAACAGGAAGGAGATCACCAAAAGTTTCTTTTGCCCCTATAACTCCATTTGAAACAACAAGTGTACCACCTGCAATAGCATCAAAAACTCTACTATTAACAGATCCATAAGGTTTTGTAATACCAACAACAGCATCATCAATCGTTATTTTGGAATTTGCATAAACTTTTGGTATATCTGTATAACTAAGAAAGCCTTTGTGATATTTTGCAAACTTCTTAACATGATTCCAATCTTTACCATAGATATGAAACTTAAAATCAAGTTCAGATGGTTCTAAAAATGTTTCAATTTCACGAGGTTTTCCCCAGTAATTGCCTGTAAAGGAATAATCACTTTCAAAATTTTTATCTCTATTTTTTTCTTTGATGAATTTTTCAGGTGTTGTTGCAATAGGAAACAAAAAGGTATCTTTGCCACTCGCTTCACTTATCATATTGCAAAGGGTTTGACTGGATGCAAACACAAGATTATAATCACTAAATGATTTGTTTGCGAGCCATCTATCTGGCCAGTTTCTAATCCATGCAATTGTTATTAAATTATTTGACTTATCTTTAAGCTGAGTTAAATCATAAGCATCTAGCATTGACACCACAATATCCACATCTCTAGGAACATTATACCAATCACCACCTTTTCTACATAAAAAAGTAATATCATAACCTATAACTTTAAAAGAATCAGCTAACTCTAAAGCTGTAAAATAGTCCCCTGCAACTGCATTTTCACCAGCTTCAGTAACTGCAAAAGCAATTTTTAATTTTTTTTCTGTAAAAAGCCCTATTTTATTTCTTAATTTTTCAAAATAGAAATGTTCTGCAATATAGTCATTCCATTTTTTATGAAGAAGATGGATATTATCAATACGCCTTCCTTTGATGTTTTTCTGAGACTCCAATTTTTGTGTACTAGATTCATAATGGAATAAAATAGAGTTTTGTGAGTAGTAGTTGAAATATCCCGCTTGATGTAACTGAAGTCCAAAGTCTACATCTTCGTAACCATAGTTATATCTTTCGTCCAAGCCATCAACCTCAAAATATACATCTTTTTTTACAAGTAAACAAGCGGCAGTCACAGCAACTCTTTTACCAACAGCGACACTACTATTTTTAATAATAGGATTTTTTCCCATCCCAATATTATAAGGTCTAAAAAACTTTAATTGTAATTCTTCTATATAATCTGCTCGAAAAGCAATCCCTGCATGTTGTACTTTTGTACTAAAAGGTTCTTTTGCATCGTAAGGGTAAATAAGTTGAGAGCCGACAGAGCCTACATTTTCTTTTGTTTGCATAACATATACTAGATGCGTCAGCCAACCTTGAAGCGGTTCTATATCATTGTTTAGAAGCAGTAGATACTCACCATTTGCAATTTTTGCTGCTTGATTGTTTGCATAAGAGAAAGATTCATTTTTTTTGTTTTTAATAATACGTAGAGTAAAGTTGTACTCATTTTGTTCTAAAAATTCTATTGTTGCATCACTTGATGCATTATCGACCACTATTATTTCAAAGTTTTCATAGAGTGTGTTTTGTGCTATGGCTTTAAATAAGCGTTTTATATGAGTAAGCCCATTTTTAGTTAAAATAAGAATACTGACCAGTGGTTTTGATGCAAGTTTTGGTATAAAGTTTCGCGCAACAGTTTGTCTGATCTCTTCCATATTATCCAAGATAGGTTCTGCGGGAGTATTTGGTATTTTAGTGATGCTGTTTGGATTGTTATTAACCAATCTATCTTTAACTCTAACCACTGTATTTTGCAAACCATCATTTTTAAGGCTTTCTAGGGTTTTTATTATGAGACTTGTATCATCCAAGTAAAGTACTCGCTTCAAACGATTTTTCAATCTCAAAGAATGTGCTAATTCATTAAGACGTTTGATCTCTTGATCTTTTTTATAAAGAGTTTGTTTCATCTCTTTTACTGTGTTATGTAGTTTCTGATTATCATTTTTTTGCTGATCAATCATTTTAGAATAGGTTGTCAACTCTACTTTTTGAGTATTATTAATATCTTCTAATTTTGCAATGGTCTGTGAATATTTATAAATTTCAGCAGTATATTTATCTAATGCTCTGTTTTTATTTTTAATTGCAATATCACGTTGCTCAATCAAAGAATTCTTCTCAACAATGGTGCTGTCTCTTTGCTCAATCAAAGAATTCTTCTCAACAATGGTGCTGTCTCTTTGCTCAATCAAAGAATTCTTCTCAACAATGGTGCTGTCTCTTTGCTCAATCAAAAAATTCTTCTCAGCAATGGTTTTCATGTATTTAATAATTTTGTCATGTAACTCATCATTTTTATGTTTTAAGATAGTTATATTTTTTAATAACTCCTTTGAGTCATCAAAATAATAAGTATACAGAGTATACTCATTAAAAATTGTTTCTATACTTTTATTTAACAAAGACAAATGTTCTAAAGAAGAAGTATCACTCAGTAATTGATTTAATTTCAACACAAATGATGGCGTATTTTCCTCAAATTTATTATCTTTTTTAGCGTGA
Source organism: Sulfurimonas sp. (assembly GCA_015487435.1). GTDB lineage: Bacteria > Campylobacterota > Campylobacteria > Campylobacterales > Sulfurimonadaceae > Sulfurimonas. The sequence goes on along the minus strand of WFPU01000317.1, from coordinate 20,442 downwards.
TTCAGACTACTATCTAAAAAATTATTTATTTCGGTCTTTTGTATTTCATAAGGTTTTGGCAATCGAATATCTAACTGTTGCGTGATTTTATTTATTATTTCTTCAGTATGTACAACCAAATCATAGAAAGAAAGAATCAGAGGATTATATCTTTTTGAATACTTACAAGCACAAAGATTATATTTTGTCCATAAGCTTAAAGATTTTTCTTTTCTAAAGTTATTTCTATTCTGAAGAGAATTAGCAACTTCCAATGGGTGTCTATATGGAATAATAATTTTTATTTCTATCTGTAGTTTTTTAAATACTTTTTCCCAAAATGGAAATAAAATACTCATTCTTGGATCTTTGATGCCAAAAATATCTGTATGAGAATAATCTTGTATTAGTATCTCTTCTGCTTCTTTGTAAAGTGTTGCTAAAGTATCATCTTCTTCCCAATTGTCTGATGGTATGGAAATAGCATCCCATGAGCTGTTAAGATGGTAAAAAAGTTTCTTGTCATTAAATTCTTTAATTCGTTTATTTTCAAAAAAACCTTTGGGATTATCTTCAGCACTTGGAAGCAACTCCTTTCCCATACTTACACCGAGCAAATTTAATGTACCACCAAATGCAGAAGTACCACTCCTGTGCATTCCTAAAACTAAAATACAAGTTTGTTTTTTTGTCATTATCTTTCCACAATGTTTAATGTTTTATTTTATCAAAGATATAGTTAGAAGACTATAAAACATCTCCAAAATGTGGTCGTAAGCGTTTAAACACTATGGCACCTGCGATGAAAAAAGTAAATGTTATACCTAAAAACCAAAATGAATCAATAGGTTTTTCCCAAAACCAAATATGATTTATAAAAGTATCTCTAAAACCATCAACTATGTATGACATGGGATTGAGATAAAGTAAAATATGATACTTAGAAGGTATTTTATCTGCATTCCAAAAGATAGGTGTCGCCCAAAAACCTACCTGGATAATCACAGCTATAAAGTTACTAACATCTTTAACAAAAACTCTAATGGATGCTGTGAGCCAAGAGAGCCCTATAAGCAAGATGATACTCATCGTAATATAATAAAAAAGTTGTAGCCAGTACAAAGAAGGGCTATATCCATAAAGAATAGTGGCAAAAATTAAAAATGTTAACAGAACAATGTGAATAAGAAAAGCGGAACCAATTTGGACAAGAGGTAATACACTCACTCTAAAGGAGACTTTTTTTACTAAATAGGCATTACTTACAATGGCATTGGTGCCACTTGTTAAACCTCCTGCAAAAAAAAACCATGGTATCATACCCAAGATGAGCCATAGAAAAAATGGCGTGCCATCTGCTGTATCTGTATGACGAAGACCAAAGGTAAAAACAAACCAAATGACAATTATATAGGTCAAAGGTTGAACAAAAGCCCAAAACAGTCCTAGATATGATCCTAAGTACTGCTTTTTAAAATCGTTGACTATAAGAGTAGTTATAAGCTTGTAATTTTGTAAAATATGCCCTATAAATTGCCTGAAGTCATAAATAAGCTTCATGGTTTAAACCTTTATTTTGTAAAATTTATTTATAAAATTTAAATCATCTTGATAAAACTCTGTGAGTGGAAATTGTTTATATCTACCAATCGAAGATGGCTTTTTAATAAGTTTAGAGAGTTCTTCAATGTTACCATTATGTTGAATAAAAGTAAAAAAATCTTTTAATACAGCATGTGGATTTTGGCACAGTTCATCAAAATCAAGCATTATAATTTGTTCAGGATATTTCTCTTGCAATGCAAGTATTTTTCTGTGCACAATACACCAATATTTAAGAGAATTTCTCGGATTGATCGTGACATTATAAGTATTGAAAAAAATGCTGCCCCATAGTTTGAGTTGATTTTGATTTTTAGAGTACGCCATATCTAAGCCATTTCTATGCACATACACAAATTTTAAATTTTGAAGATGTCGTAACAATCTTTCTATCACAATATGCGTATTGGGTTCTTTCCAACCCCAGTGAATATTTTTACTACCCTGCTTTATATTATCAACTCTTTCCTGCAGCCACTTTTTTGTATGGAGTGTTCTCTCTTCTGCTGCAAGGTCAGACACTATAGTGTATTCATTTTCTGTTAGAGGAGTGTTTGTTGCCATCAGTTTTGTAAAAATATCAACAAGTTGTTTAAATTCATCTTCACTCGTTGTTAAGATATTTTGTCTTTTAAAAATGAGTGTAAAAAGTAGATTGTCTTCTGAATCATTTAAGTCACTGCCTGTAAAATAACCAGACTCTTTAAGTATTTGTGAAACAACTCTCGTCCCACTGCCTCCTACTCCACCTATTGAGACTATATGGCTTTTTTTATTCATTCCGATGTCTCAATTTGAAGTTTAAAATCAAAGTCAACAACATTATTTGCAAAATCATTTTGATTTGGCAATACTTCAAACATATAGGCATCAAGTATTCTGTGCAACACTATTTTTTCATCATTAACAATAGTATTTACTCCACAGTTGAAAAAATATGTTCCTTGGTTTAAAATGTTTTTAAATTTCCATTTCACATGGTAAACTTGATTTGCTTGAACAGTTGAAATAATCTTTTCTTGAAGTATTGGCACCTGTTTGCCACCTATTTCAAAACCTGACTTTGTCTTTACTAGCATAGCTAAGTTAACATTTTGATAGGTATGAAAAAATTCAACGTCATAACTATAAAAATATTCACTATTTTTGTATATGAGGTTTGTTTCTTCTAAATCTAATGTTAAAAGTTTAACATTAGAAATTTTTGCTCCATTTTCTTCATATATGATTGTCGACTTAGCTTGAATTTTTGGGTTGCACAATGCTTGTACATGTTTTTCTGCTTGCTTTTTTTCAGGTGGCAAGAGTTTAGATTGAAATTCTTCCTGAATTTTTTCAAAATCTAACTCTTTTTTTGAACCATATTTTTGATAAAGTCCTGTCACTATTTTAGTATTGCCTTCTATGACTTTATGTCCTTTATGAAGCCAAATCGCTCGATGACACAGTTGTACTATTTGTCCGGCAGAATGAGAAACAAAAAGAATGGTTTTCCCTTGTTCCTTAAAAGACTCTAGTTTTGCAAAGCACTTTCTCTGAAATGCAGCATCTCCAACAGATAACACTTCATCTATAATGAAAATTTCTGGATCTACTAGTATTGCAAGGGAGAAGGCAAGTCTTGCCTTCATTCCGCTACTGTATGTTTTAAGAGGCTGGTATATAAAATCACCTATTTCTGCAAAATCAATAATTTCTTGAGTTTTATTTTCCATCTCTTCTTTAGAAAATCCATTAAGAGAGCCATGAAGGTTGATATTTTCTATTCCTGTTAGTTCTGGATTAAAACCAGCTCCAAGCTCTAAGAGTGCTGTGATTTTTCCAGTTAAAGATATACTACCTGATGTTGGGGTAAGCACCCCTGTAATAAGTTTTAATAGAGTAGACTTCCCACTCCCATTATTTCCTATTATGCCTACTATTTCACTTTTTTTAATAGAAAAAGTGACATCATGTAAAGCATCAAAGTCAGTATGGTAGCTTTGTTTAGAAAGACTTAAAGCCTCTTTAAGTCTATCTTTTGGATTTCTATATAAATGGTATGTTTTTGTAAGTTTGCTAACTTCTATCATTACTCTATTTTGAGAGTTTTTTGAGTGATTTTGTACACTCGACTTCCATCATCCCTTTTTCATAAGGGGTTGCAGTTTTAAATGCCATGAGAAGATTGGTATATTCATAAGTACCAAATGAGAAAACCTGTGCCGTTGTATTTTTTGTTTTACGAATAACACAGTCGTTATACTGTTCTTTCTGAATTGCGTTACAGGTGTAGCCATTCGCAGGGGCTTTTCTTTTAAATCTTTTGTCAAAGGTTGGTGTTTTTTTACCGTTTTTTGTAAGTGTGCAGTTTGTGTCTTTTGAATAAGTAAGTGTGTAGATATCATTCGCCATTATCGTAGTCATTGTAAAAAAAAGAAGTGTAGAAAGTAGTAGAGGAGTTTTTTTCATGTTTTATCCTTTAAATTTTTTTTGTATTATATCTAAAAATATTTAATGTAAAACGAATAAAAAAGAAAAAAAGATTCTACACCATAAAGGTGTAGAAAAACAATGTATTACTAAAATTAGTAACTTACGCCATTGTTATAAACTGGTAAATCTTTAAATTGACCTAGAGTTAGGTTTTTAAATGATGCCATACCATATACATTTGTTGGTGTAGTTGGAATAGATACTTCAACTGAGAATGAACCAGATGCATCAAAGTTAGCATCTTTTGCAGTCGCAAGAGGTACTAATGTAGAAGCTTTATATGTTCCTGTTTGATTTGCAGGAATACTTGCAATCTCAGTATAATCTTTAGAGTTTAATGTAACTACAGTTCCTTTAGGATCTATAAGTGTGAAGAAAATATCAGCAGGAATACTACTTCTATTTGTAAATTTCATTGTTACATCAACAGCAGATGTAGAAGCAACATTTGGAATCTGAGCATTGTAACCATAGATACTCCATTCACCAGCATTTTTTGCTGATTTTGCAATAACATCAAATTTATTTGTACCACTAACTACATAAGCATGTGCAGTAAATTGAGTTTTCTTAATTTCTGCAGTCCCATTATTAGTTAAGGTAAGAGTAGTATTTGTATCATGAGCACTACTACCAGTAGCGAAACCAGTGATTGCTCCAGTCACATTAAGATCATTGAGCGTAGTTAGACCACTTTGTCCAGTAATATATGTAGAAGTATTTTGATCAAATAAAACATCCAAGTTGATATTAGTTGCACCTAATGAAGCACCAGCAAGTGTTGCATTTTTATGAAGATTAATTATTGCATCATCTGCTTTCAAAGTATTTCCATCAGAGTTCTGATCATAAAATAATTTAAAAGAATTAGAAGCATCAATTCGAGCATCAAATTTCTGTGTAACACTACCAATATATTCTGCACCCACTTTAGCGATTGAAGTAGCTGGAGCTAAATCAGCTTGTGCTTGAGAATCCCCAGAATATAGTTCAGCTTGAAGTGTAACATCAGAAGTTGAACCTTTAACAACTGTTGCTACAACTGCAGCAGTACCATTAGCATCAGTAGTATTACTATCAGCTACCACATATGTTTTGTTATTATATGCATAAGTATTAGCATCTACAGCATTGAAACTGATAATTTCATTATTAGTTCCAGAGATTTGTGGATTTTTAGCAACCATTTTATAATTAGAAGTTGTGTTATTTGATGCATTACCATCAACAACTTCAAACACAGCTGTAGTCGAACTAGGAGTTATGTTTTTAGCATTTGCAAACGTAAACTTAAAAATTGGGTTCTTTAATGATGTAGCAGGGATAGCTGTCGGAACATATTCAACACCAGTTGATGGACTAGCAAAAGCTCCACCAAAGATAGCTGAAACATTTACATCAGAAATAGAAATTTTTTCCTGCCCAATTAAACCTACATTACCAGGGTTCGACACAGTACCAGCAAGCGCTGCTGTTGTCATCACTGTTGCTGCAATTGCAGACAATGTTATATTTTTTATAGTCATTATGACTCCTTCATGAGTTAAAATTTCGCGCGAAATGACTTCTCCAAGCCAATTCTCGTTACCATTCTATCAGAGACAAACTTAAACTTTTTATAAATCACTCATATCAATATAATTTAATACTTTTTTAAACTTGTACGTTTGAGTGTTTATCTCTTGTGGAGTCTTGATAATGGTTGGTCGAATGAGCATAATAATTTCAGACTTCGTTGTTTTGATGCTGTTTGATGCAAACATATTACCAATCCAAGGAATGTCTTTGAGAAAAGGGACTCCTCCTTTTGATTTACTTTTATTTTGGGAAATGAGACCACCAAGTAAGATGGAGTCTCCACTTCGGACTACCGCCGTCGTTTGCAGTGAACGGTTGATGATAAGTGGAGAGTTTATGGTTGAGGTATCATTTAGCTGGGCATCTGAAAGCGTAACTGATATTTGCAAAGTAAGTACCCCATTGGAGTTTATAGTTGGCGTAATATTTAGAATAATACCTGTATTTTTGTATGATATGTTTTGGTTAATGCTTGGCTGTGCTGCAGAGCCAAGATCTGCAGCAGAAACCTGACTTGTTATGATGGGTACTTGCGTCCCGACATTTATGTTTCCTGTCTTGTTGTTCAAGATGAGCAGTTTTGGTTTTGAGACGATGTTCAACATCTTTTTTTCTGCATAGGCATTGATGGTAGCTTGCAGTTTATTGCCTTTAAATACGACACCAAGTCCACTTCCACCACCGGTAATGTTGAGTATATTTTTCACTAAACCTGCATCTTGATTGCTTATAGCATACTCAAAACCAAGTGAAAAAGTATCTGTCATATCGACATCAGCCACGGTTACTTCCACTAAAGTTTGCAGAGGCAGCTTGTCAAGCTCTTCAATGAATGGGAGAAGAACTCTGTAATGTTTTGGTGTGAGCTTTAACATAAGTATATTTGTATCCAAATCAGCTGTAACAGTCGGAATATAACCAGCATTACTGAGTAAAAAACTTCCTGAAAGATTTTTAGTTGATTTTATTTCTGTTTTTTGTTTTGCGATATCCGACTTTTTCTTTATAGTTGTTTTGTTGACTTTTTGTGAAAGTCCAAGCACCTCTTTGATGGCAGTTGCCAACTCGTCTGCTTTTCTGTTTTTAACGTGATAGATGTAGAGTCTTGGTTCTTCTTTTACATCTGTCTGCACATCAAGTTTTTTCTTCCAATACAACAGCATCTTTAGCCACTCTTTTTTTGGTGTTATGATATAGAGCATATTAAGCTCTTTTATAGGCATCATCACTATACCGCCTTTTGAAGGGGAATTGACTACATTTATGCCATTAAGAGCAAAAATCTTTTGCATCTGTCCTACAAATTTTTCCACCTCTATAGTTTTGAAATTTATGAGGTAAGGAGTTTTACCTGTCAAATAGGGTCTGTCTAAAAGATTTACAAGTTTCAATGCTTTACGAATAGCTGAAGCCTTTCCTTTCATTGTTTGTATGCCATTTATGTAGTAGTAAAACTTTACATCATTTATGCCTAGTTGTCTTAAAATATTTACTGTATTGCCCGGATTTATATAATTGTAAGGAACAAAAAGAAGTACTTCTTTCTCTGCATCTAAACTCGCAGGTAATGAGCGTCCATACCCAATAAATATATCACTGTTAAGTGCATTGCTATTACTTTTACCTGATTTATGAATGAAAAGCAAATTATTTTCATCAGTAACTTTTACCCCATTAAATATCAGTATCTTTTTGACTACCTTGTAAAACTGTGATGCTTTTTGTGGAGTTTGCATGTTGAGTGTGACAGGAGTTTTCATCTTTTTCACACTCTCATCTACTGTGTAGTTGAGCTTCAAAACAGAACCAAAAACAAGGTCTACAAACTCATTTAGTGGAATGGACTCAACCGAAACCTTTACTTTGTCTCCATGAATGGTTATCTCTTTTTTTCGCTTGGCTTTGAGAGAAAGCTGTTTTTTGTAACCTTTATCAAACAAAGGTACTTTTTCTACTACTGGCTCTTCTTTTGTTTTTTGAGCAATAATTTTCCCTGATTTGTCTTTAAAAGCATACTTTTTTTGTAGCTTCAGTGTCCCATTTTCATCGACTTTATAATTCACATCTTGAAGATTTTGCAGATCATCTTGCTTTGGTTTTGGTTTTGAAAGGGCACAGCCGCTTACAATGAATGCAATGAGTACTATACTAAAAATCTGTTTCATTATTTTCCTTTGGTTTGTATTTTGTAGCATTGACATCAAAGAGTTGAAACTGCCACTCTCTTGATGAGTTTTTATCTGCTATGAAGAGTCTGTTGTGTTTAATGGCTTTGATGTAAAGTGTTTTATCTAGAGTTTCTTGCAAAGTAAAATCTTGCAAACCTTTTTTAAAGTTTTGGGAGTAAAAACTAATGTAAGGCACTCCCGCTTTGTAATAAATGCCTAAAAATCTATAGCACTTTTTAGCTATACAGATTGTATGGTTTTCTTGCATGACAGAGAACATAGTTGTATTTGCCTCTTTAGAATGCACTGTCTCATTGACATCACTCTGTTTTTTTACTTCCTGTATATTCCAAAGATAGCCAAAGTTTTTATTTGTATCAAACTTTTCTTGGTACATTTTTATGAGACGGCTATTTAAAGGTTTTATGGCTTTATCTGCTATGGCTCTTTTACTTTGGCCATAAAAGTTATAGGCCAGTAGTACAACTATCACAACAACAAAAGCATACAAGAAGTAAACAAGCTTATTTTTCATAGTGTATCCTGTAGCTTATAAGCTGCATGTGAAGCTGTAACATTGGTTTGTTGCGCATTCTATAAATAGTAAAATTTTTGATGTTGTAAATTTTACTATTTTTTCGTAGTTTGTTTATAAAAAGAAACACATTTTTAGGAGTACACTCCAATGCCGTGTCTATCTTTAACACATCATACCATTTTGCACTCAGTGGTACTTGTGCCCATTTAAGGCGTTTAATGGTGCAGTTAGCTTTTGCAGCTCTAGTAATGCTTTCTTGAAAATCCCCCATAGCTTGCGAATAGTTAAACTTCTTGCCATCATAAAACAGAGTTGCTAATGGAAGCTCTAGTTCTTTCATATCTGGTTTTGCACTACCCAGATGATTTTCTTTCTCTATTTTGTATGAAAGCAATTCTATTTTTTTATGCAGCTTATCTCGATCAGGCATCATGTAGTTTATGTAATTGACAAAAATCACAACTGAGAATAGTAAAAGCAAAAGTTTGTAGTTATTCATTCTCTGCCTTTAGCTTCATAGTAAATGTATGAATTTTATAGCCATCTCTTTGTTTAAAGGTATTGTCAATGACAATATCTGTTAAGTAAGCAATAGCATTAAAGCGCTTAAGATACTTTATAGCATCATCTTTTGTCTTTATTTTTATCTTAACAATGCCATTTGTTACAGAAAAAAAAGAAACTGTAGCTTTGTCTTTAGGTGTAATAATCTTATAAAGGTCATATGTTATTTTCAATGGATCTATGGGTTCAAATTCTGTTTTAAAAAATTTTTCTAATTTTTCAACTTCTCGATTATGTTTGCGTATAGCATTTTTTACATTTGAATTTTTTGTTTTGAGTGTTTGGTACTCTTGCGTGAGGGCATCTTCTTTTTTTTGCATAAAATAACCCTGTGCATAAGTTACAATCATATAGATGAAAAGAAGAGATACTATTGGATAAGTAAGCTTTTGAACAAAAAACTTTTTGAGGTTTTCCTTGTCCATTTTAAACTGCATAAAAGTAAATAGCTCTTTAACCGTAAGTCTCTCTAGCTCATTTTCAAGGAGTTTCTTGTGCTCATTTACATCTAGTACCTCTAAGTCTTTAAGGTCATATTCATCTTTAATAATGCTTATACTAGCAGTATTAGCACTCTCATAGGTAGTAAATGCAGCTTGGAGTCTCTTCTCTTTAAGTACATAAATTTGCTTCGGCACTGTTTCAAAAACAAATACACCTTTTTGTCTGTTTCGTAATGCTTTGTAAATTAAAAAAGATTCTGGGATGAGAATCTTCTCATGAAGCTTCTGCTTTTGCACAAACCAAAGATAAATAACATTATCTTCTTTATAACTCAAAATAGTAGGATTTGCTATAGGAGAGAGTTTTGCATAATTAAGCTGAATAAGTTCTGGGGAGAGTTTAACTTTTTTTGTAAGTGAAGATACTTTAAAAAAGCTCTCTTGCATAGGAATAACTTTTAAAACATCATACTTCAACAGCAGTTGTATTATTAACTTATGCATTTACTCTCTTTTTAATTTAAAAATCTAGGCATTATAGCAAAACTAGCTAAATACCTAATAAATCTTATACATATCTGTTGTTATATCTCTAAACTTATTATTTTTGAAATTTATAAATGTTTCAAGGCGCACTATGGCATCTCCAACTTTTACTTTTAGTTTTATAAAAATATTAAAAGAGAGACCAAAGCCCATGGAGTCATCTTTATAATAAGGATTCTTTCTGAGAAGATTTACAAATTTTGTATAGTTGTTATATTTCAAATTGAGCATCTTTTGTGCCGTCTCTATATTTATATGCAAGAGTTTTGACAAATAGTTAGCATCTACAAGTGCCAAATTAACAACTGCCCCTTTTTGTGAAGAGTAAATATATGATTTGAGTCTATCAAATTGTTTTTGACTTAAGGTATCTATGCCTTTTATAAGTCTTAGTTCATCCACACTTTCTAACGTCGGATAATTTCTTGGTCTATACAATACATTTTTTTGCTTTTTGTAGTAGGTATCTTCAGCACCATTTAAACTCACTTCACTATTTTTGTCTTTCCAGTCTTTTATGGAGTCTTTTATAGTGTAGTACAGAGCGTTATTTCCTTGACTAGCTAAAGCGGCTATAATTTGTTCATTAGGATAAAAGAGATTTATCATCGAAGAGGCATCTCGCATAGACAATGTTACATTTTTACTGAGATTATAGTCTCTCCCATCTAACACTATCTCTTTTGGAAGTTTATAAGTCGTTATGGGAACATCATTGATCAGTTTATAACTGTCAAAATTTGCAGTCATTACATAGTATTTTATCACTTCAAGGTAATCTTGCGCTTGTTCTCTTGCTATGATTTTCTCTTGCACGCCTTTTGTTAGCTGCAAGCTATCTTTAGAAAGATTTAAAATTAATGCTATTCCTAAAAGCAATGCAGCGACAATCCATAGTACTATAGAAAGAGCAAAGCCATTTTTACTCTTCATATATGGCATTATAAATCCTTGCTGCTGTCTGATTATCATCTTCTTGAACTTTAGAATAGACACTTATATCTTTTTTATTCTTATTGATTTTGAGATAAATCTCTTTAGGAATTTTGTTTGAGAGTTGGCGGACTAAAGCTCCTTTATCATTTACATAATAAAATTCACATTTTTCTAAGTTATTATAGATATTTAATTGGTGAAATTTTTTTGGAGAGAAAGAAGGTTGCAGATAATTCATATAGCCATAAAGAGGCTCTTCTTTGTAAATAAGTTTGTTGTTTTTACAAGTGAATTGCACAAGTGACACTGTGTCTGAATAAATAGGATTGTTTGTGATGAAACGAGCTTGTTTTTCGCTCCCTTGAAAAAAATAATTTAATTTTCTGATAGGATGATGAAGCATATCATACTCTTGCACAACATAATATTTTATAGACTCTAGTACGGATTTGATTTGATTGTATTTTAAAACACCATTAATAGCTTCTGTTTTTGTTTTGTGAATTGTTAAAAGTTGCATTCTAAATGAAAAAATAGCCACACCTATGAGTAGTGTTATGAGAACAATAGCAACGAGCATCTCCACTAATGTAAATGCTTTTTTCAAAACACTCTCTTTGTTGTAAATTTCTGATAACTATACTCTTTTTTGAAGTTATCTTTTTTTAACGTGATAGTAACCTTAGAGAGAATTGCCATAACATCACCAACATTTCCTTCAGGTTCCCCTTGCTCAAATGCTTTGACATACTTACGTTTTTCAAGTTCCTGCGTACACTGAGCTTTATAGTCAAAGTCATTAAATGTTCCGCTCATCACTCTTTTTTCCTGACAAATATCGGCATCAATGTAGTCTTTAATATTAATCAGAGCTCTATAAACATCTTCATATCTCACTTGCTGAGTTTGGACCAAATTGAGATGCTTAATAGTTGTAACAGAAGTGGCAACAACCATAAAAAGTATTAGGAGTGATATTAAAACTTCAATGGTTATCATGGCTGGCTTCAATCATAACTCCTTTTTTTAAGATTAAATAATGTTTATTTGCTATAGTTAAGTTTATATCTCTTGCTTGTAAAAAAGCTTTTGCCTTACTCTTTGAAAGTTTTTGTTTTTGTTTAATCTTTGTCAATGAATGCTCATAGCCTGAGAGCATTTTTGCTCCTTGTGGTATGACTACTGCCATCACAAGAGTCAAAATAACTAAAACAACAAGCAGCTCTATAAGGGTAAAAGCTTCTCTCACTTTAGCCAACCATGTCTGTCATACTCATAACAGCCATCATAATGGCAACAACGATGATGGCTATAAATATTCCAAGCCCTACAATGACGGCTGGTTCTAAAATAGCCAAGATTTTTTTCACATTTGCACTAAATGCTTCGCTGTGTCTTACAGAGAGTGATTTAAAAACTTCTGCAAGTGAAGCACTACTCTCACCAACATACAAAAGGGCGATGTCACTTGCGGGGATGATACTACTCATAGCAAATACATCACTTAGTTTTTGCCCTCGCTTTATCTCAAAAAGTGCTGTTTTTAGTAGGTTTTTTAATTCTGGGAGCAAGGAAACAGATTGAAGTTGTTTTAAAGCTCTATCTATTTCTAGGCCACCTACAAGCATCGTACTTAATGCACTATAAACAATAGTAAGCTGTAAATCTATGATAATAGCTGAGAGTTTCGGAACTTTATAAAAAATACTCATCCATGGGATGTTCACCTTTTTAAAAAATATAACAAGCCCGCCAACAAAAACACCAATAACTAAAAATGCTTCACTCATATGTGCATTTAAAAACTTACCAGTAGAGAGCACTGCGTAAGAGATGGCTGGAAGTTGTGCAAACTCATCTGCTGAAAAGATAGTAGAAAACCGAGGGATGATAAGAAAAAAGATTAAAAAAGAGACAACAATACTCATACCTACCAAAAAAATTGGGTAAGAAAGAGCCTGTTTTACATCACTACGAATCTTCTTTTGAAAAGTCAAATATTCAAAAAGTTGATGAAGTCCTGTTGTGACTGAGCCCACTTCTTCTGCTGTAGAGATGAAACTAATAGCAAGAGAATCAATAGTAATGTTTTCATCTTTAAGTGCTTTTTTTAACGCTAAAGATAACTGTTCACCCGCTTTTAGCTCCTCTAAAATAGTTTTTAAAATTCTTTTATATGCTATTTTTTTTGTTGTTTGAGAAAGTACTTTAATAGCCTTATCTAATGGCATTCCTGACTTAGTAAGATAATACAGCTCTTCAATAAATGCTAAAAAATCATCTTGAGTAAATTTTGAATTATCAACTTTTTCTTTTGTCTCTTTCACACTTGTGAGCAATAACTTCTTTTTTTGAAGCATTATCTCAAACTCTTCTTTTGTGCCGGCAAAAGAGCCTTGAATTACTTCGCCACTTGCTATAACTGCTTCATACTCAAAAATTGATTTCATAGAAACTACCCATTATGCAAGTTTTGCAACTTCATCAAGAGAAATACTTCCCTCTAAAAATTTTATAACAGCATCATCTTGAAGTGTTCTATAACCTAATTTTCGTATATCTTTAAAATCTTTATCTTTATCAAGTTCTTTTATGACAGCATCATCAAATGGAATTATTTCCATAATTGGCATTCTTCCTTTATAACCAGTATAGTTACATTCTTTGCATCCAACTGCTCTACAGGGATTATACGCTGATTCAATATAATTTTTAAGTTTATCAATATTGTAAGCATTTTTTTGTGCAGGTGTCACTTCTACGGACTCTTTGCAATGTACACAAAGGCGTCTTGTTAGTCTTTGTGCCATTAAGCCAACTATTGATGACTTCAATAAAAAGTATTCCATATCCATATCTAAAAGTCTTGAAATCGCACCTATGGCTGAGTTAGTATGTAAAGTTGAAAGCACTAAGTGCCCTGTTAAGGCTGACTGTATCGCTATTTTTGCTGTTTCTGTATCACGAATCTCACCGATAAGGATTACATCTGGATCTTGACGTAAAATAGAACGTAAGGCATTAGCAAAAGTGTAATCGATGTTTGCTTTTACCTGTATTTGACTAATTCCGTCAAGTTGATACTCCACGGGATCTTCAACAGTTATAATCTTTATAGCATCACTATTAATATAATTAAGTGCAGCATACAGTGTAGAAGTCTTACCACTCCCCGTTGGTCCTGTTGTCAGCAAGATGCCATTTGGTTTTTTTAACATCTCTTTGAGTAATTTGAGATTATCTTGATGAAATCCCATATTGTCAATATTTAAGTCAATAGCATCATTGCCTAAAAATCTTAAAACAAAACTCTCTCCAAATGCTGTAGGTACTGATGAAGAACGAATGTCTATCTCTTGAGAAGATATTTTAATACTAATACGACCATCTTGTGGAAGCCTGTTTTCTGAAATATTCATCTTTGAAATCAGTTTTAATCTTGCGGTAACTGCTTGTTTAAGTTTATTTGGAATGGTATCTATCGTTTGTAAAACACCATCAATGCGAAAACGAACTTTAATTCCATGTTTATATGACTCAAAATGGATATCTGAAACATAAGCGTTGACAGCCTTTGAAAAGATATTGTTTACCAGTTTAATAACAGGTGCTTCAGAAGCAAGTTCTTTGAGTTTGTCTACTTCATCTTCAAAGATATCTTCTTCATCCTCTTCATCACTTCTTTCATAAAGTTCTTTAATTTGGCGTAACTCTTCTTCAGTCGCTAAATAGATAATTAACTGTTTTTTTACAGCTGATTCGATAGTGGCCAATACAGAACTTTGCAGAGGGTCATGCGTGACAACGTACAAGTTCTTTTCGTCTTGTTTTATTGGAAAAATATTATTTGCAATAAAATACTCAGTAACAATTCCTTCTATGTTTACAACGCTTGGCTCTTCTTGAAACGATTTATAAAGTTTGAAACCATATTGTTTAGCCAACACTTCAACATAGACTATATCTGAAATCGATCCAAGGTTTAAAAGTATATTTCCAATTTGACCACCATATTCTTTACGAATACTATAGGCTTGTTCAATATCCTCTTTTGTACACTTCTTTTCTGCTAATAAAATATCTTCAAATTTCTGCATCTATTCCCACACTGATACATCTTTAGCATCATCACTACCACCTTCTTTTCCATCAGAACCTAGATGGTAAAGATCATAAGGCTCTGAATTCTTTCCTGGGCTTTTATAGTGATATGGATAACCCCAAGGATCCTCTTTTACAGCTTTTGGAAGATAAGGTCCATCCCAATTCTTTAAAGATGAGTCTTTTGCCCATAAAATTTTAAGGCCTTCTTGTGTTGTGGGATAACGACCAACATCTAATCGAAATCCATCAAGAGCTTGTGATAACATCTGCATCTGTGTATTTGCAGTTTTAACTTTTGCGGTGTCGAGTTTACCAAAAAACTTTGGTGCAACCAATGATGATAATAAGGCAATAATAACAATAACAACTAAAAGTTCCACAAGAGTAAAAGCTTTTCTAAATTGATTTTTTCTTCTCATACTATAGTATTTCTCCATATTTTATATAAAATTTTACCATAAATGTTATATTATTTAACAACAAACCAAGGATTGAACAGGTTTTTTTTATTGTAAATCATTGGCTGATTAGTTTCGTACGAGTAATTCATCTTACCTGCTTCTCTCACTATAGCATCAGCTGCTGCTGTATCCCACTCCATGGTAGGAGCTAGTCTAGGGTATATGTCTGCCTCACCAGTTGCAACCATGCAAAGCTTAAGAGAGCTTCCTTTACTTACTTGTTCTATCTCTTTTGTCTCTAAGTTGTCAATAAACTCTTGTGTCTCTTGGGATAAGTGAGATTTTGAAGCGACAACATGGAGTTTTTTTTCTGGATGTTGGTTTATTTTCAATGGTAACTTTTCCCCGTTTTTAAAGGCACCTTCACCTTTTTTTGCTTTATACATCTCATCTATAGCAGGAGCATAGACTACACCTAAAACTGGTGTATCTTTATGTATGAGTGCTATATTTACCGTAAATTCTCCATTTTTCTTGATGAACTCTTTTGTACCGTCTATGGGGTCTATGCACCAGTAGTATTTCCAGTTTTTTCTTACTGTATAATCTGTCTGCTTATTTTCTTCAGACATTATTGGAATGTTTGGGTAAAGTTTTTCTAATTTAGTACAGATTATCTCATTTGCTTTAGTGTCTGCCTCTGTTAGTGGTGATTTATCATCTTTATACTCTACAGTAAAATCTTTTTTATATATTTTCAGGATGGCATCACCTGCTTCTTTAGCAATGGTAACAATCTTCTCTAATTCTATATTTCTTAACACTCTAAATACCTTCTATTTTTTAAATACTCTATAATTTTTTCTACACATTCATCGATGCTCATTTTATCGTTTTTGATGTGAACTTCTGCTTTGGTTGGTACTTCATAAGGAGAGGATATTCCGGTAAAGTTTGGGATCTCTCCATCTCTCGCTTTTTTATATAAGCCTTTTGGATCACGACCTTCACAAACTTTAAGCGGAGTATCGATGAATATTTCTATAAATTCACCCTCTTCTACTAAGTTTCTCACTTTGTCACGCTCTTGCTGAAAAGGAGATATGAAAGCTGTAAGCACTATAAGTCCGGCATCTACAAAGAGTTTACTCACTTCTCTTATTCTTCTGATATTTTCAACTCTATCATTATCTGAAAAGCCAAGTCCTTTATTTAAACCCATGCGGATATTATCACCGTCTAAAAGGTAGGTATGTTTCCCTAGTTCATTGAGCTTGAGTTCTACTGCATTGGCAATAGTTGACTTGCCACTGCCACTGAGCCCTGTAAACCAGAGAATGCATGGCTTTTGCTCTTTTAGTTTTGCACGTTGCTGTTTTGAGACATGATGGTCATGCCAGACTATATTTTTACTATTTGACATTATTCTTCTTTATGTATTTTACTATTATCTCTACCGCTTCATCAACACTGAGTTTATCTGTATCTATCACTATCTCAGCATGTTGCGGCTCTTCATAGACATCATTCACACCTGAAAAGTTCTGTAACTCTCCTTTCAGTGCTTTTTTGTATACACCTTTATAATCTCTTTTTTTACATGTCTCTATATCCGCTTTGACATAAACAACAACATTGTTTTGTACCATTTCTCTTATAGCTTTTCTGCTTTCTCTGTAAGGCGATACAAACGAGCAAATAGTTGAAACTGAGTTGTTTTGAAGAGTCTTTACCAAATGCCCAATACGCTTCATATGTCTGTTTCTATCTTCTCTTGTGTATCCTATGTCTGGTACAAGTTCTCTAATATCTTTAGAGTCTATTCTCTCTAATGGAATATGAAGCTTTTGCAGCTCTTCATAGACTCGATCAGCTATAGTAGTTTTTCCACTTAAAGGCAAACCTGTAAACCAAAGGTTAAATGGATCAATTCTCTTTTTGCCCCACCTTACTCTCTGCCAAACTTTTTCATGCCCCCAATAGAGTCCGACTTTAGCAGCAGTTTCCAATACCCCTGTTGCTATGGCAAGTTCAAGATTCCCAAAGAAGACATAAACAATGCCCATAGTCGTAGAGGTAGCCACTACTCTCCATGAAACTCCTTTGGCAATAGAACGAAGATTTGTCTCTTTATACATTACACTTCTTTACAATTCCACTCAGGAAAGTTCTCTCGTATATATTTGTTAAGTGCTATCTCAGCCTCTGTGTATTCTCTATGAACTTTTACTTTTGTCTCTTCTTCTCTTTTAGCCACATCGACAATCATTCCAGCACCAACAGTATTGTTTGTAATTCTGTCAACGACTATAAAGCTTCCTGTTTGGCGATTCTCTTTGTACTTGTCTGCTGCTATTGGGCGAGTGAGTACCATTTTACATGAAGCTATGTCGTTAAGTTCTAGCTTTTCAACTTCTGTTCTTTCATATGTATTTACATCGATTTTATAGTTTATATGCTCAAATACTCCCGGCATTACAGAAGTGCCTCTTTTAATGTCATAGGTTTTCCCTACCTGCATAGATGATTCATCCATCCATACAAGCATCACTTTAAGAGAGTTTGAGACTCTTGGGAGTGCCTTAGTGTGAACAAGCATATCACCACGGCTAATGTCTACTTCATCTTTTGTAGTGATGGTAATTGCCATTGGGGCATAGGCTTCTTTGGTAGTCGCTTCTCTATTTTTTTCTGTAATATCACCTGCATTAATGATGCTTTTGATTTTTGTAGTTTTTCCAGATGGCAGAACCGTTATATCATCGCCAACTTTTACACTTCCACTAGCAATCGTACCACAAAAACCTCTAAAGTCTAAGTTCGGACGGTTTACATACTGTACAGCAAATCTAAAATCTTCTTCTTTTATCTCTTTTGAGATATCCATATTGTCTAGTAGCTCTAAAAGCGGCTTACCAGTATGCCAAGGGGTATGTGTGCTTCTATCTACAACATTATCGCCATTGAGTGCACTCAGTGGTATGTAGTATGTATTTTTAATTCCTAATTCATCTGCAAGTTCACCATATGCCTGCTTAATTTCATTAAAGACATCTTGAGAAAAATCGACTAAATCCATCTTATTTATAGCTACTATGACATGCTCAATTCCAAGAAGATTTACGATAAAACTGTGTCTTCTTGTTTGAGTAAGAATACCTTTACGCGCATCTATTAATATGATGGCTACATCAGCTGTACTTGCACCTGTAACCATATTTCTGGTGTATTGTTCATGTCCTGGGGTATCTGCTATGATAAACTTTCTATTTTCAGTAGTAAAAAATCTGTATGCTACATCTATGGTAATGCCCTGCTCTCTCTCACTCTGCAAACCATCAACAAGCAGAGCCATGTCTATCTTCTCACCTGTTGTGCCATACTTTTCACTCTCACTCTCAGCAGCACTGAGTTGATCATCAAATATCATCTTACTATCGTAAAGCATACGACCAATTAATGTGGATTTTCCATCATCAACACTTCCACAAGTTAAAAAGCGGAGCATATCTTTGTTCTCATGCTCTTTTAAATACGCCTCTATGTCAAGAGCTATTTTTTCATTTTTTGTACTCATTAAAAATACCCCTCTATTTTTTTCTTTTCCATAGAACCTATTTGGTCTTTATCTATGAGTCTTCCTTCTCTCTCTGAACTTGTTGAGAGCAACATCTCTTTGATAATCTCTGGAAGTGTTGATGCAGTTGAATTAATGGCACCTGTAAGTGGGTAGCATCCAAGTGTACGAAACCGTACCATCTCCATCTTTGCTTTTTCTCTGAGCTCTTTTGGCATTCTTTCATCATCTACAAGTATTTTAGTGCCTTCATACTCAACTACAGGTCTCTCTTTTGCAAAGTAGAGTGATGGAATAAGAATGCCTTCTAAATAGATATATTGCCAAACATCAAGCTCTGTCCAGTTGCTTATAGGAAATACTCGTACACTCTCACCTTTTTGAATGGCAGTGTTATAAACATTCCAAAGCTCCGGTCTTTGGTTTTTTGGATCCCATCTATGTTGTTTATCACGAAACGAGAAGATGCGTTCCTTTGCACGACTCTTCTCTTCATCTCGTCTCGCACCTCCTATAACTGCGTCATACCCGCCTTGAGTGAGAGCTTGTTTGAGAGCTTCTGTTTTCATAATATCGGTATGAACTTTACTACCGTGCTCAAAAGGAGAGATATTCATCGCAATACCCTCAGGGTTAGAGTGAACTACAAGGTCAAATCCTAACTCTTTTGCACGGTTATCGCGAAACTCTATCATCTCGTGAAATTTCCACAATGTATCAACGTGTAAAAATTTAAAAGGAGGCTTGGCTGGGGCAAATGCTTTCATAGCAAGATGAAGCATAACTGAAGAGTCTTTTCCTACTGAGTACATCATTACAGGGTTAGAAAACTCCGTTGCCACTTCACGAAGAATATGAATGGATTCTGCTTCTAACTGCTTTAAATGTGTTAATTTTTCTTTAGTTTTCATTATACTTTTGTAAATACCAATCAACAGTTAAAATAATCCCACTCTCAAAGTTCTCATCCGCTTTCCACCCAAGTTCATTCTCAAGTTTTGTAGCATCTATTGCATAGCGTCTGTCATGTCCGGCTCTATCTTCTACGAAAGTTATGAGATTTTTATAGCTTTTATTATCTTGTCGTGGTATTTTTTCATCTAAGATTAATGTAATTGCATCTACTATCTGCAGATTCGTTCTCTCATTTCTTCCGCCTATGTTATAGACATTTCCCTCTTTACCAGTATGATAAACTAAATCTATCCCTTTACAGTGATCAAGCACATAGAGCCAGTCTCTAATGTTCTTTCCATCTCCATAGATAGGAATAGGCTCACCTGCTAAACATTTACGTATGATGGTAGGAATAAGTTTCTCATCATGCTGTTTTGGTCCATAGTTGTTTGAGCAGTTCGTTATTACAGTATTGAGCCCATAGGTCTCTTGATAGGAACGCACTATCATATCACTACTTGCTTTACTCGCTGAATATGGAGAGTTTGGAGCATAAGGTGTCTCTTCTGTGAAGAGATCTTTTGGATCATCTGTGAGTGTTCCATAAACTTCATCAGTTGAGATGTGATGGAAT
>WFPU01000316.1 GCA_015487435.1 Sulfurimonas sp. | reverse complement strand
TTCTAAACACTCAATTGCACTTGCAGTTCAAAGAGCTGAAAATGCCGATGTTGTTAAGAGTATCGATTTAGTTCAAAAAGAGATAGACAAACTGAGGCAAAAATATAGAAATTTAGAGTTTACAATTACCGACACACAAAAAGATACAATAGTTCAAAGTACCGATAATATGTTTGAATCTCTAAGAGACGCAATTGTGATGTCAACCATAGTTGTATTTTTCTTTTTAGCCTCTTTTCGGCAGGTGTTAGTTGTACTTGTTACGATTCCTCTTGTGTATGCAACAACAGTGGCACTGATGTGGATTGTCGGTATTGAGTTTAATGTTGTAACTTTGACAGCGATTATTTTGGCACTTGGATTGTTGCTTGATGATGCAGTTGTCGTGATGGAAAATATTGAACGGCACTACCGGGAACTTCATGATGAGATACACAACGCTGTTTACGAGGGTACAAAGGAGATAATGTTTGCAGATTTAAGTGGAACAATTACAACTATGATAGCACTCTCACCTATGCTCTTTGTCGGAGGCTATCCGCAGACAATATTCCAGCCGCTCGTTGGAACGCTTTTGCTTGCACTTGCTGCTTCATATGTTATTTCAATTACGGCAGTACCTTTATTGTCATTAAAGATTCTGACTATTAAATCTCCGATTGTCTTAAAAAGTGAAGCGCTTTTTGAAAAATTTATCGGAGGTTTTAGCGAAACTATTGCAAACTTTTTTGCAAGTGCCGTTTCTTTGGCAGTAAAGAGAAAAAGTGTTGCATTTGCTTATATTGCAGTATTGATATTTTTATTTGTAACGAGCGTTAAAGGTGTAATGCCGACTGTCGGTCAGGAGTTGATGCCGCCTATGGATACAGGTGGAACAAAAATTAGTATAACTGTTGATCCAAATTTACCCATTGAAGCGAGTAAAAAGGTAGTTCAAGAGGCAAATAAGATTATACGTGAGGAAGGGGAGCTACTCTACCTTTCAAGTGCTATCGGTAGTGAAGCTGGGGTTATGAGTATAGGGAGTGGAAGTGGAATCGATCATATCAGTATAACCGCCACTTATGTCGATAGATACCATAGAGATGAAACAATATGGCAAATCGAGAAAAGATTACGAGAAAGACTAAATAGAATCAAAAATGTCAGTAGTGTAGATGTTGTCGATTATGGTGCAACTGCCTTAGCAAGTCTGAGGGCAAATATTGATGTTACTCTTTATAGTGATGATTTGAAAAACCTGCAAAAAGCTGGAGATATGGTAGCTGATGCAATGCACAAAACAGCTGGAGTCGTCTCTGTTTCAAAAACTTGGCAAAACAATAAAAAAGTATATGAGTTTGAAATAGATGAGAAAAAAGCAGCTTATTACGGTTTGAGTAATGAAGATATATCAAAACAGCTTCAAACATTTGTAAGAGGTGCAAAAGCTGCATCTTTTTATCTACAAAACAGTACAGATTTTGATATAAGAGTTTGGGTAGATGAGGATAAAAGAGACAATATCGAGAGATTAAAATCCTACTTGATAAGTACTAAAAAAGGTAAAATCCCACTGAGCGATATAATAACTTTAAAATCTATCAATGAACCCTCACTCATTACAAGAGAGGGATTAAAATATACTCTCAATGTTTATGGTTTTAGAGAAAAAGCAGCAATTTCACACATTATGAGTAGTTTTGATGAAGCTTTTAAAGGAAAAGTTCTACCCCAAGGGGTTGAAATGGAGCAAACAGGTGATATAAAACAATTTAAAAGTGCAGCTGGCAGGATGATAGGGGCTATTGGCTTTGCAGTTGTACTTATCTTTTTCACACTTATCACCTTGTTTAATTCTATAAAGATATCTTTAATGATAATTTTATCTATTCCTTTGACTATCATAGGTGCATCATGGATGATGCTTAGTATGCATTATCATACATCTATGCCAGCAATGATGGGTTTTATACTCTTAAGTGGTATTATTGTAAATAATGCAATTTTACTTATACATTTTGCAATAGAGAAGATGCAAGCTGGTATGAGTAAAACTGAAGCTATGATTGAGAGTATTAAAATCAGAACGAGACCGGTTTTAATGACTGCGTTTGCAACATCAGCAGGTATGCTTCCTGTCGCACTTGGTTCTGCAATAGGACTAGAGAGACTTGCTCCTCTTGGTGCCGTTGCCATTGGTGGTTTGATTGTTGGAACATTTCTAACACTGCTGTTTATACCACTTGTCTTTATCTGGAGTATAAAAAAAGATGATATAGAAGAGTTAAAAGAAGAAGAGGTGTTGATATAATGCTCCTAAAATCTAAGGCAAAGATTCAGGACCTTTACGATATACTCTATGCAAGAGGTGTTAGCTCTTGGCAAATGGTTGCTGTGGTCTTGATGAAAAAGGACAGGGAAACGGTAATCAAAGAGGACGACAATAAAAAATGTATATGAAAAAAATCCTTCTTTTAGAAGATGATGCTATTTTAGCTGAAACCCTTGTGGTGCTCCTTCAAAGCGAAGGGTTCGAAGTCGTGCACACCATAAATGGTGAAGAAGCACTTGAAACAACTTATGAGCAAAGCTTCGATCTTTTTCTTTTTGATGTTAATGTCGCATACATAAATGGTTTTGAACTACTTAAGAGTTTACGAGAGAGTGGTGATGAC
>WFPU01000315.1 GCA_015487435.1 Sulfurimonas sp. | reverse complement strand
GGCATATATTAAGAGTATTATTGATATTACTGTTATCACTATTGCAGGAACTTTAGGATAATCTTGATATTTAATTTGCACCTGCTCAAACTGCTTAATACCTATAAATTTAAATGCAAATGTAAACATAATATATGCAAAAGAGAGAGAGTATACTGCGAATATACTAATTTGTGCAATTAAAGGTATTGGAATGAATGAAAAAATGAAAAAAGCATTCATCGTTGTAACAAAACCAAAAAATACATTTTTATCAAAAAACTTCTTTTGGTGATAAAAATTGTGAAAATAATAATGGAAAAGGTAATCAATACTTACAGCACTTAAACTCACACCAAAAGCCAATGACAAAGCTCCAAAATTCTCTATTGTTGTCGTACAAATGAGTGTAGCAAATAGCATAGAAGAAATTTGAGCAAGAATCGTATTGACAAGTAGTTTTTTATCTTTTAACATCAGTAAATATATTAACAGTAGCACTATGATCGATAAAGTTGCAATATATTTCACATCAGTTTTGATTTTTGCTGAATTCTCTACTGTATAAAAGAAACCTGAAAATGCAATACTTTGAGGGTATTTCTTAATAATATTTTGAATGTTTTCATATAATTTTTCAGCTTTTTTCACTTGAGAAGGGCTCACAGTGGTCGTAGCTTTAATAAGGTAACCATAATTATTAATAACTAAATATTTCCCTTTATGTGCAATGTCTAATTGCTGTTGCATATGAAAAAGCCCCAGAGGATCATTGGTATTTACTGGCTGATAAAAAAAACTGTGCAACTGTTGCGAATATATCTTTTCTAATTTTTTATGTAATATACTTTGAGAAATATTTCTATCATCAAAAGTCGCTAAAAGTGGATAATATTTTTTATAATATTCCCTAATGCTTTGTGGAGGAAGAGAAGTATAGGTAATATTTTTTACTTCTTTCACAGTGTTTAATTCTTTGACAATATCTTCTAGCTTATTTTTTGCATTAGAATCAAAACCTTTAATTGCAATAAACAGTTCTTTAGAATATCCTAACTGATTGGCGATATAGAGTGTATTTACAGATTCTTTTGGTGCAAATAATGAGAGAAGATTTGTAGAAATATTGATAGAGTCTTTTAGTATAAAAGCGATAAAAATCAAAAGAGCAAAAACTACGAAATTAATATATTTCATTACCAATTCCAATATCGATATAATCCCCATTCTTTAAATAGAGTGTAATTTGATCAACTTGCTTATTTGTCTGTGCTATCTTAAGCTTTTCAACATACTCTTTAGACACATCAGTAGGATATAAAATTATCATATTCTCTTTTCGGACAACTGAAAAATTATTGGAAAGTTTTTGAAAATTATTTTTATGTATAAGATAAATAATGTTAAAAAAGTTCGTAAGATAACTCTTTTGTCCCTCTTGCAATGTAAGCTTTTCTCCCCCCTTTAAATACTCAAAATCACCATCTTTATACAACAATTCTATATCAGTATCATTGTATTTAATGCGTACACCCTTATCTAAAAAGTCAATAACACCATAAAGTTTTCTCTCTTTATCCAAAGCATTACTGTATCTAGTTTCAGTAAATTCATATGTTTTTGAGAAGACAATACTTGTGAGCAAAAGGACAAATAAAATTATTTTCATATACTTTTCCTTTCATTCAAAATAAAAATTTTGCCATATATTACTTGTATCAAAAGAGCAACAGCAAAATAAAGATACCACCCAATAGAAGCATAAAAAGCCCATATTATATCATTTGAGAATAAAGCGAACAAGACTTGTAAAGCAGTATTGAAAAAAGTTACTAGCACCCAGTATAAATCACTTTTTTTTAAAAACTCAATTTCCTTGTCTAACAATTCTTTTTTATAAAACTGCTGTGTAAAATGCAAAATCATATGTTTTTTATACAATAAAGACAATAAAAATACAACAAAAAATATTGATGCCAAAAAGGCTGGCAGTAATTTGCTTCCTAGGTAGACGAAGGAATCTGTTTGCAGACCATAGAAGGATTTATATATTAAGAACAAAGGTGCAAAAATCAAAGAAAATATAATGCTTGTTTTTCGCATAAATCTCTAACCTATTTTGCCCAAAAATCATAAAAATTCAGCCATTGATTTGGATACTTTCGAACAAGTTTTTCATATTTGCTTACATAGATTTGCATTGCTTCTGTTATTGCCATATTCGCTTCTTTTTCATAATCAATAATGATTTCAATATATTCTACTCTATATTTTTGCATACCAATCCAAATAACAAAATAGATCATAATAGGTTTACGCATCTTATATGCTATTTCAAAAGGATTTTTATTAAAATAGGCATCTTCACCTAAAAACTTTAAAGCACTTTTAGCATTTTCATTTGAAGCTCTGTCTCCCATAATAGCCATGACTTCATCATTCATTAGAGCATTTGCCATTGCAATGGATACAGCAATCGGGCCTTGACTGATATCTATAATTTTTGTATTAGATTTATAACCTAAAGAGTCTTCTATCTTTTTAATATCCCCTTTCAGCGCCTCTTTCATAACAATATTAATGGTATTGCTTGTTCTAGATGAGTTTGAAGAAGCTGCCCATCCGCCAAAATGTGATAATATTAAAATAGTTGCATGTTGAAATATTTCAATAGGTCTCTTTTTATCATCATAAATAAACTCATAGCTTTCAGGAGAAGCCTTTGTAATAAACCTATCTACCATTGTAATTGCAAACATACGCAAATGTTCATAGTAGATTCGATTATTAAATTCATACCCTAAATGTTGATAATAAACTTTGAGTGATTTTTTCACGTTGTCTGCAAATATGAAATAGAAGAATGTCACAGGATACATAAGATAATAAATACATCTATACCCAAAAATGCGATAAAGATTAAAGACAAGAGCAATACTCCAACCGCTTCCTCTTTGTTTTGTCTGCATCTGTTTTATCTCTATTTTTTTCTAAACAATAAAGTATTGAGAATTGCATGTGTCCATTTCTTCCAAAGACTTGGAACATGCACCCAAACTATTGCCATGGTATCATCAAATTTTTTAAAATGACTTACTCTTTCTTCAGGTGAAGGATAATAACACTCGATGATAACTTCTTTAATGGCTCCTCCGGCATCTGCATGTCGGACAAGCACTTCCATCTCCCAATCAAATCGATTTGTTTTGATATCAAGATCTAGGATGGACACAGGGTATATTCTATAACCGGAAAGAGAGTCTGTGATCGTATAGCCTGTATCCCAGCAAGCCCAAAAATTTGAAAACCATCTTCCAAATTTAGAACCTTTAGGTACATGCTCAAGATCAAAATTACGAGCGCCTATCATAATTTCTTTTCCTTCATATGCAGATAAGAGTTTTTGCATCTCAGAAGCCAAATGCTGTCCATCTCCATCTATACTACCAGCAAATTGATAACCAAGTTCTTTGGCTTTTTGTAAGCCACTAGTAATTGCTGCGCCTTTGCCTTTATTGTGTACATGCTTGACAAAATGTATAAACTTTTTTTCTTCAGGCTTAAAAAGGAGTTCAATTTCAGTATCAGACCCATCATCCACAATAATAGTTTCATATCCATGTTCTACAACGTCTAAAGCTACCTGCTTAATAGTTTTAGGGTTATTGTAAGTTGGTATAATAACTACATTATCTCTCATGAACGAACCATTCCTCCACTAATATTCAATACTTCCCCTGTTACAAATGAAGCTTTGTCTGCCAAAAAAAAGATACATTCTGCCACCTCATCTGCTTCTCCAATACGACCTAAAGGAATCATTTTTTTCTGTTCTTTTAAATCTAACTCTTTTGTCATCTCTGAAGCAATCAACCCAGGTGCTACACAATTTACTCTAATTTTGTAACGAGCCATTTCAACGCTCAACGCTTTTGTAAAAGCTATCATTGCTCCTTTTGCAGCTGAATAATTAGTTTGCCCGCTATTTCCAACAAGACCGGAAATTGATGCCACATTAACGATTGCACCATTTTTTTTCAGCATCATCTTTTTTATCAAAGCTTTTGTCACATAATAGGTGCCATTTACAGAAGTCTCTATAACATCCTTCCACTCATCATCTTCCATCCAAAAAAAGAGTTTATCTTTTGTAATGCCCGCATTATTAACAAGGACATCAATGTCTATATTTTCTAATGCCTGAGCTATGCTCTCTTTATCTGTAATGTCAAATTTAATTATTTCTGAGTTTACAAGTTCACTTTCAAGTGCTTTGGCTTTTGTCTTATTGTTTCTATAATGTATATACACAAAGTATCCATTATTATGAAAATAGTGTGCACATGCCTCGCCTATTGCACCTGTTGCTCCAGTAATAAGAACCTTTTTATGCAAATTGACCACCATAGAGCATCTCATTAATAATCTTAATGTCTATATCCATTCTTCTATCTTCCGTCAAAGGTGCAATTTTTTCTCTAATTTTTCTATAATTTTGTTGTAAGAAAGCGGAGCATTTTTCTTCTCCTCTCAAATCAACAGCTTGTGCCATTCCAAGAATTGCAATGCTAAGCATATTAGCCAAATTTGGAAGTTGTTTTTGGAAATGCAATGCTGCAGTTGTTCCCATACTCACTTTATCTTGATTGAAAGATTCAGTCGGTCGAGAATGCAAGGATGCCGGTATGGTATTCATTATAACATCAGCACTTAAGGAGCTTAATGTAATTTGCATAGCTTTAAATCCATGATGTGTTGATTTTGTATTGATTTTTAAACTTTCTCCCAATCCTTTATTAAATTTATGATCAACTAAAAGTCCAAATTCTTTATCCAATATATCTGCTAAATTACCGGCACAAATACGCATTGTATCCATTGCGTGAGCAATATATCCACCATAAAAATTTCCTGATGTATAAATCTTACCACCTATATGATCTATGAGAGGATTATCATTTACACCATTTATCTCTGTTTCTATCCATCTTTTTGCAATTGCAAGGTTGTCATAAATAACACCTAGTACCTGTGGTGCACATCGAATGGAATATCTGTCTTGTATATTTTGTTCTTTTTCCAAGTGAAAATTTTCATATCGGCTAAATGCTTCATGCGTTAATTTGGAGCCTTCACATTTTTTTAAGATATAAGCTGCTGTTTTACGTTGTCCATCAAATGGCTTCGAGTCATGTACAAAAGGCTCAAGAGGAGTTGTATCGCATAATAAAAGTTCAAAAATTGCGGCCACAAAGCTTTCTGCAGAATGCAGTAATATTTCAAATTTTGCAATTGAATCAATGGCTATAGCACTCATTGCAGCAGTACCATTCATAATGGCTAAAGCTTCTTTTGGTTTAAAAGTATAAGCTGCAATACCAAGTTCAGCATATACCTCACTGGTCGGTCGGACTTGACCTTTATATATTACTTCTCTTTCTCCTGCAATCACAGCTGCGATATAAGATAATGGAGTTAAATCTCCACTAGCACCAACAGAACCTTGAGAAGGGATTAAAGGATATATTTTGTTGTTGAGTAAAAGTTCAAACTGCTTTAAAAGATCATAACTGATCCCACTTTTCCCTTTTGCAAGAGAAATCATACGAACAGTCATCATAATACGAGATATATCTTCACTCAAATATTCTCCAACACCACATCCATGAAAAGTAAATAGATTCTTTTGAAGTTCTTCTGCCTCTTCAAAAGCTGCATAATTCTGTCCTGCTTCACCATAGCCTGTCGTTACACCATATATAGGGCGTCCCTTCTTAATATTGTCTATTAAAAACGAGTGTCCTGCATTAATAAAATCTTTATACTCTTGTGAACTGTTTAGCTTAACATCACTTTCGTATATAAAATTTTTGTAATCAATATTATTATTATCTATTATCATATTCTATCATCCATTAAATTATTTAGCATTATAGCACTTCATTATCATTCCAAAATAAAACTAGCTACAAGATTCCCATCACGTAAAACTGTATATGTATTGTGAGACTTAACATACTTGATATGCTGAGAAGGGAGAACAGCATCTAAAAACTTAGCTCTTTTAATTTTTTTAATTTCAAGATTAAAAACTGCAGTTATAATTTCCAAATGTACAAAACCCGGTAAGATCGGATTGAATGGAAAATGTGCTTGAAAAACAGGATGCATCTCGTCGCAAAGAGAAACATATGCATATTCCTTTTCTTTCTTCAACACCGTATATATACCATCAAGGAACATTACGAACGTACAGCCTCATATGTTTTTTCTAGCGCATAAGCAGATGAAGCAACAAAAGAATTGCTTTGATTCCACACATAACCACTTAAAATAGAAATAATTTTTCGTACTATTTCTTCATTCTTTTTAGTTGAGAAGAGCACTGTTTGCAAGCTTCCATCGTACCAAGCGTTTACATAATCTCTAAAAACATTAATACCACGCATCATATATGCTTCATACTCTTTTGCATAATCTATTGTTTCCCCTTTGAGCTCTCGCGAAACTAACTCTGCTGCTTTAGCACCTGATTCTAGTGCCAAAGTAACTCCCGATGAAAAAACAGGGTCTAAAAATTCAGATGCATTTCCTGTCAATATATAATTATCACCATATAACTTTTTAACTGCAGAAGAGTATCCTGATATAGAACCAACATCTACAATTCTTTTGGAGTTAGCATATCGTTTTGCTGTATTTTCATTTTCAAAAATTATTTTTTCCCAAAATGCCTCATCACTTAACTCAAACGATGCGAAGTACTCTTCAGTACAAACAATTCCAACACTTGTACTCCCATCAGAAAATGGAATATTCCATACCCATGCATCATTATCACCTATTACATCAATAACGATGTATCCATTTGTTTCGTCAGCAGGACGTTCATCCTTATCAACACGTGCAAAAGTTGCTCGACGCAAAGCTAAAGAAGAGTCCATTTCCAAATCAAGTAATTTAGGAAGAACACGCCCATACCCAGATGCATCTAAGACCTTCTTCGCCTTATATTGTTCAATATTGCCATGAATATCTTCTGTTGTAATAATATTTTTATCAGGATCATAATCAACTACACTGACGTTAAAACTCACATCAGCACCTTTATTGATCGCATCTTCTAGTAGAAGTTTATCAAATTCTTCTCTTTTTACCTGAAAAGAAGTTCCCCATTTTTCCCCTAAGTTTTTTGAAAAGTCAAGTGCAACGTATTCATCTTCATTCTGAAAAACTGCACCGCCTTTGAGTTGAAATTTTGCTTTTTGAATACTCTCTAACATATTTGCATTTTCTAAAATCTCATTACATTTTGGTAATAAAGATTCACCAATAACAAAACGAGGAAAAGTAAGTTTTTCAATGACTTTAACCCTAAAGCCATCCTGGACAAGTTTCGCTGCAGAAACAGCTCCTGCAGGACCTGCACCAATAATCAGAACATCTACTTCTTTCAATTAAACTCCTGCCAATAAAGTGATGAATTTTATCGCAACTATCATTAAATAAAACAAAAAACTCATCTCATTTAAAGATTTATGTTAAAATGATTTTTAAAAAAAATGGAATACAACATATGTTTGACACTTCAAAAATGAATGCAGCTGATTCTTTATTAGAAGCACAAAAAATAGCTTTTGGACCCATCATTTTTCAATGTGCTCGGTTACTACGAGACTGGGGTATCTTTGAGCTTTTACAAACGACAAAAGAAGCCTTGAGTGTTTCAACTATTGCAAGAGAGTGTAATCTCAGTGAATATACTGTAAAAATTCTCTGTGAATCAGGTTATTCTATGGGAGCGTTAACATTTACAAATGAAAAGTATTCTCTTACTAAAATTGGTTATTTCTTACAAAATGATGAAATGACACGAGCAAATATGAACTATAACCATGATGTAAATTATTTAGGGCTTTTTTATCTTGATGAGTCCTTACAGAATGAAAAGCCTATAGGTCTTCAGAAAATTTTCGACACGGATGAACCTACAATTTACCCTTTGCTTACAAAACTACCCTCAAAAGCAAAAAAAAGTTGGTTTGGGTTTGACCATTTTTATTCAGATGCAGCTTTTACATCCCTTCTTGATATCATGAAGAAAGAAAAGATAAAAACAATGCTTGATGTTGGAGGGAATACAGGCAAATGGTCTATTGCAATCGCATCGGCATCTCCAAATACAACTATAACTATTTTAGACCATCAGGCACAAATAGATGAAGCCTTCAAATGTGCAGAAGCAGCAAATGTAAAAGGCCAAGTATATGGACAAGCTATTGATCTTTTAGACCATACACAGGTTTTCCCATCAAATGTCGATGCTGTTTGGATGAGTCAATTTTTAGATTGTTTTGGAGAAAATGACATTATTAACCTTTTACGTCGCGCAAAGAATGCATTAAATCAGGATGGAAAAGTTTATATTGTAGAACCTTTTTGGGATAGACAATCCCATGAAATAGGAGCATACTGTCTCATTAATACATCTCCATATTTCACAGCCTTAGCAAATGGAAAGAGTAAAATGTATAGGGCAAGTGAATTTGAAGTTTTCATTCAACAGGCAGGACTGAAAATTGACAAACAAATTGATGGTTTTGGTTTTGGACACACACTCATGATTTGTAAATCTGCATAATTCACATATAACACTTCATATTTCAGATGAGATAAAGTTTAGACATAATAGAATACAACGAATTCAATTAAAAGGAAAACGATGAAAAAGATACTATTATCTTTACTAATGCTCTTTGCAGTATTTTCACTTACAGGCTGTAGAACTTCTACTATTCTCAATGTACCGGACCAACCAATTATTGCAAATAGCAGTAAAATCACAAACGACGATGTATTTAAAGCCATAGTCAGAGCTGGAGCTTCAAAAGGCTGGATGATTAGAAGAGTTGATGAACACACTGCGATTGGAACTCTTAATGTAAGGGATCACCAAGCTGTTGTAACGATTAAGTTCAACCCTAAAGAATATAGTATCACCTATAAAAGTAGTATGAACTTAAAATACAATGCTGAGAAAAACACTATTCACAGTAACTATAACGGTTGGATTCAAAATCTTAGAAATGCAATCAATACACAACTTAGCTTACTCTAAAAGTACAATATTAGTATCATAGTTTTACACTATGGTACTATAATTCAATCGAAACTTTTTCTCCATTTTTATTCTCAACTACCCACCAAATATGTTTCAAAGACTCCATAATTTTCTTATTATCAGCTTCTTTCAATTCACTGATTTTTGTTGCATCTTCTTCTATAACATCAATCACAACAGCAGCTCCGGCCTCAAGATATGAAGAACAAGTATTTACTTCTTCTATTCTTTGAATATTTATACATTCAGTCACCACACATAGTACCGGTTCCTGAGAAATAAGAGCTTGTAAAGCAGCTGTTCTCAAAGCTTCATAAGAAGTGTTTTTCCCGGCAGATACAGTAATGATTTCATCCTTATCACTATGAAGCAATGAAAAATATGAAGGAGCTGTATTATAAACACTATTTTGAAAGAGTGTCGGCGATATCTGTTTTTCTCGTAAAATAGCCTCTGTGATACTTGTACTTGCTTGTAACTCTCCATATGCAGAACCATACACTACTTTAGTATTGTTGTAAGAACATTTATCTGCTAAGTAGAGCATAATTTTTGCATTTCTCGTTAATCGTCTTCGTAACATCATATTCGGCACGATTCGTTTTTCATCTAACTCCTCAATTTTTACAGGAGCATAAATTTTTTCTGCCTTGAGTATCTTTAATGTTACTTTCATTGTACTGCTCCAAATAAAATAGAGGTATTATTTCCTCCAAAAGCAAAAGAGTTGGATAATGCGTATTTAATCTCTCGCTTATATACTTTAGTTGCTAAATGAATATTTTCATTTTGCGCCTTTTTTAAGCCTGTTTGCGGAGGAATTTGACCTCTTTTAATCACTTCACATACAACAACTGCTTCTAAGGCTCCAGCAGCTCCAAGGGTATGCCCTGTAACAGCTTTCGTCGAACTTATATAAACATCATCAAATAGCTTTTCAACCCCTAAAGCCTCTACTTGATCATTTGCCACTGTTCCTGTACCATGGGCATTAATATAATCAACTTTCTCTGGAGCAACAGCTGCATCTTCTAAAGCATTTTTCATTGCAGAAAATGCTCCTGAAGCCGTAGGATCAGGATTTGTCATGTGATACGCATCACTACTTGCTCCAACACCTGCAAGCTCTACAGCATCTTTTGTTGGTCTATTTTGAATTAAGAGTGCCGCCACTGCTTCCGCGACATTCATACCATCTCTTGCTTCATCAAAGGGACTACAAGGCTTTGAAGAGAGTACACCTAAAGCATGAAAACCACATACGGTGGTAGAACAAAGTTCATCTGCTCCTACAACAAGAATATTTGCATAAGCGCCAACCTTAATCAGCCTTTTCGCTAATAACAGAGCATTTGCACTCGAAGTACATGCTGTCGATATTGAACGAGCAGATAAAAATGAAAAATGTTCTACCAAGGTATCTTCTATAACACTAATAATATGCTTTTGAGGGTTGATATTTTTATAATTTTTATCCTGAAAAAAATGTCTTTCACTCTCGGCCATTCCTCCTACAGAGGATCCAACAATCAATAAGGTATCGTGAAAATTACTCAAATTTGATGTTTCTAGCACCTGAGAAACAACATCTTTTAAAATAGTGAAAAAATCTCCCTTATTCATTTTTCCTAAACCAACGGGAGTATCTTTTATATATGTGCTATCTATTGTAATAGCACTTCTTTGTTTATAAATAGCATCCATTAATGCATCGGTATTTCCGGCACAAGATTGTGAGGCATAAGCATTTATATAAGCATTCATAAAACTCTCTTTAGTGTCAACTTGCCTTTTACGAGGGTTATATCGTCTTCAAAAACTTGAAAATCTATTAAAAACATTTCATCAAGAGTATGAAGAAGTGTAAGTTCTACTTCCATCTGTTGTTTTGTAGGTTTTTGAATCAAACTAATATCTTTCATTGCTAACAAAAAGCCTTCTTTCATTGTAACATCGGAATGTAGTGCAGCAGAACTTTGCGCAGCTGCTTCTATCATCATTGCCAAAGTTGGTAAACATTCAAATTCAACTAAGACTCTTGCATTCTTTTCATTGCAATGCAGTATATTATTTGCAAAACGAATTGGTTTTTGATGTGGAAGCTGCAATTTCTGCATAAATTATTTATGTTCGTTAATATGCGCTGTCAATGAGTCAATATTTGCAAAAATTGACTCTGCCTCTGCCATATTTGTAATCTTTACACCAAATTCTCTCTCTATTATAAGTGTAAGTTCAATTGCATCGACAGAATCCAGTCCCAGTCCTTCATCACCAAAGAGTGCTATATCATTCTCTATCTCTTGAGGAGAAAGATCTTCAAGTCCTAAACCTTCTATAATTGCGATTTTTAATTGATCAGTTGTTATCATATTTATCTATCCATTTCAAATATTTAATTATTTCACAGATTATAATATATACAAGCTAAAACTTTACAAAAATGGAGACAGGAAATCAAGATGTTATGTGTAAGTGAGAATGGTGTTCGAGAGAGGATTTGAACCTCCGACCACTTCGATGTCAACGAAGTGCTCTACCCCTGAGCTACCCGAACTTGTTTTTGGAGAGTAGAATTTTAGCAAATTATCCTTAAAGTAATTTTCTTTT
>WFPU01000314.1 GCA_015487435.1 Sulfurimonas sp. | reverse complement strand
TGATACCCCCTTCTGAATGACATTCATCTAATTATATGAAATTAAAGTCGACACTGACCCCACTTATTTTTATATTAAGCGCTCGTAGTCACCAATCAGCAACACAGCAAAGGCAGGAATACCACCTTGCTCAATAATTTGTACGTTAGTATGTGCATCACGTTTTTTAACCTCTTCAATAATCGCTATCTCGATTACTTCATCAATATTTAAAAATACACGGTAGTTACCCACTCTTAATCTATGGGTGTATTAGACCACTACAAGGTCTATATTATAAGGGGGGGAATATTTTGGATTAAAATTTCCTCCCCCCCCTCTCTGAATGACATTCATCTGATTATATTAAATTAAAGTCGACACTGACCCCACTTATTACCCCACTTATTACTGCCCCCACTTATTTAGAGTATTTGATGCCTTGGAATGTTGAGCTGGAGGCGACTATTTAAGGGGCAAGGTGTCTTTGGCCGGACGCTTACTTTTAATATATGAGCGTTTACACAGTTTAATTTACAGGCTCGTCTGAACTTCTACACATTATTACCTTATTCGTTATGCTTTTATTTTAGATGTTTATCCAGTATTTTCTGCTTCTGCAATGGTGCTTTCTCTATTATTTCTTGTGCCTGTCTTATTTTTTCTTCCAGTTTTTGAATATTTATAGCAAATTCATTTTGAGTCTTCATATCTGGAGCTTCAATAGTAAGACCTTTTATCCTATCAATAGAGGCTCTAATAGTTCTTGAAAACCTTGCTTCTTTTCCTTTTTCATTTAGTACGAATGATACATAACGAGGATGTAAATTTTTCGTGAATATTCTCAATACGCCACAGTGATCTGTGGGATAAAACGGGGTGTTTTCTGGTATATAATTTACCATCCAATCACCATCTATTCCCCAAATTACGGACGGCAAAGAAAAGTCTTTTAAAATATCTTTATTGATATAGCCAAAAACATCAAAAACATTAGCACTATAAATTGGAGTAAAAGAGGTATCTTCACTGACCTCTTTTTGAAGCACTCTTTTACCTATAGAGACTTTAAAATCATCACTATTTAACTTAAATACTTGACTCGATTTATTGTAAGTCATTTGAAATAGAGACTCTATTTCTTTTATTGCCTTTGTCATTTCACTGTTGGCTTTTTCTACTTTTTCATCAACAGCTTCACATTCAGTTACTATTTTTTTCTGGATATAAATTGGTGGGTAGGGGATTTTAAAGCTTCCTATCTGTGTTAATGACAGGTTTTGTTGTGCAACACCAACTTTTAAATCATCTATTTGTTTTTGTATGAAATCTGTACTCAGAACCAATAGTAAATATTTAATTATAATATTTGATGTTATTTTTAACCGTATGATTGCTAAAGCTTGATTTGTATTAGCCGGCAATATGTCTTTACTAACTATAGCAACTCTACCTAAAGCACCGGCAATAGAAAATAAAATATCGCCTTCTTTTAGTTGAGAACGAAGCATTTTTTCATTACAAGGATTACTTATAAATGCAAATTTTTTCTTATTAAAACTTCCCTTATCATCAATAGATTCAATCTTCACAAAATTGATACCCTTTGCAACAAATTCAAAACCGATGCTTGTTGGTGTTGTACCCTTTGTTATAAGTTCGCAATTATCATTTAAAATTATTAGATCCCACCTGC
Source organism: Sulfurimonas sp. (assembly GCA_015487435.1). Taxonomy (GTDB): domain Bacteria; phylum Campylobacterota; class Campylobacteria; order Campylobacterales; family Sulfurimonadaceae; genus Sulfurimonas. The sequence goes on along the minus strand of WFPU01000314.1, from coordinate 3,179 downwards.
TCTTAACATCTATTTTTTTCTTAAGAGTAAGTGAAATATCCTTGGAAAATCCATTCCGTGAAAAATTTAACATATCCACAAGCCTTGCCGTAGAAACATAAGCCTCTAACTCTTCTGGAATTTCCACATCCTCATTAATAAAGTTTTTATGAATCAGTGTGTTAATTTTTTTATTATCAGTTGAGTCTTGCGGGTTATACAGTGGGGTTTGTATATTTTTTAGGTTTAAAATACTCTCTAATACCTCAGCATCTTCTGCTTCTACTTTTATATTTGTTCCACTGGTAATATACTTTATGCCTTCATCACCTTTTCTACCGCTCCATTCATAACCCAAGAATTTTTTATTTTCTGCGTTCTTAGTAGGAGCTTTAACAATAATAACCTCTTTAGGGTTCAGGTAGGCGAGACAGAAATAATAGAGTTTATCTTGCTCTATCGTTCTTATGTATTTCAGTAATACTTGTTGTTCTATTTGTTGTTTTTCTTCTTTTGTTTTAGCTTTGTACAGTCGTTGTTTTTTTCGATTTTTGGTTTCAGTAAGTTTATTAAAAGCGGTTTTATATTCTGCAAACATTTCGATTTCAAACAGTTTATCTTCGTACTGATTAATTAGCAGAGTTTTATAGCGTTTTAGCTCTACTTCGATATGACGGCAATAGTTTGCTAATAAGTCACTATCAGTAAAAAGCTCATTCGTACTAAAATCTCCTTCAAACCAGCACATAACCATATTGTTTAAATGTTCTGCTATGTTTGGATTATCAGATTTTCTTCTTAAAAAGAGCGTGACGGTGTTTGTCCCTGTTTTACCAAATGTACCACTGCCAAATTCTGCTATGGCAATAATATCAAAATATTTAAGTAGAATTTCTCTGGTTTGAACATAGATATTTTTATTCTTGCTGGTGGCTGATGATGCACCTTTTGAGAGTATCGAACTTGGTAAAATAATACCTGCCACACCGTCTTTTTTAAGCAGTTGTTTAGCCCGCTCAATAAAAAAGCATTCAATCGCATTATTAGCGGTGTAGCTCTTTTCTTCTACTGATTCAATCAATTCATAAGCGTCTCTTTCTTCTTCACTTAATGTCTCTAAGAAACCTTTAACGCTATAGGGAGGGTTGGCAACTAAAATAGAATAATCATTTTCTTTTACTTGAGATTGTTTTGACAGTGCATCATGATAGATGATTTTTATATCATCTTGCCCATACATAAAGGAGCTTACTTTTGCTACTTTTGAAAGTCTGTACTCTTTTTCTATACCAATAATATTTTTATGTTGTTCTTTAGGCAGTTTGTTGGCAACTTCATTTAAAAAATGTCCTGCACCGCAAGCATAATCGATTGCTTTTGGTTTTTTAATGCGATCAATAGGAAGTGAGCTAATAATAAACTTGACTATTGGCATGGGGGTAAAAAACTGCCCTTCACTTTGTTTAATACCTTGATCTAAAAAGCCTTCAAACATATCTCCTAGAAACTGGTTATCTTCACCACCAGTTAACTTGATGTCCTGTAACATTTTGACGATTTTTAATAGTACATCAAAATTTTGATAAAATAACTCTTCGTTGTGTACATCAACAAATGCAAAATCATTATTGGTAAAAAACTTTAGCTCTTTGAAGAACTTTTCTATCTGTCTTTTGGTTTCGTTTGGCTTGTCTTTAAAGACTGAAAAAGCATCGTCTATTTGTTCATTTTGAATATAGGTAATGTCTTCACCTAAGAATTTTTTCATCCCCACTTTGTAGAGATGATTTAGCCTGTCTTGTAATGAGAAAGGATCATCGTAGGCAATACCTTTCCAGTAAAATTTTAGCTCTTCAATATTATTTGTTTCATCAACGACTTTGCATAAGAATAGATTAACTAGCTTATCAAAAGCGTTCTCACGACCTGAAACATTATGTTGACGCATGATAGTGGCAAACTCATGGTATTTGCCTTGAATATCCTTACTTGAAACGGTTTTTAAATCTTTTAAGCTGTATTTACTTTTACCAATTTTGTAGGCTTCATTGTCTTCAAAAAGCCCTAAAGTCGCGTATTCTTTTTGGTAAGTATCTCGCCATACGGCGTATATTTCATCAACAGTATTCGCATCTTTATAAGAGGCTAGTTTGGTATTGTTTTCAAGTAGCTTTTTGTTGTCATGTACATTGATTAAAAAGTAGCTTTCTTTGGTTTTACCATCAACAAAGTCACTGGCATACAATGCTATAAACTTCGTGCTTCGCTCTTGTTGCACATAAGAGAAAAGCTGTGTTGGTTTAACTTGGGTAGATTTCCATGCGTTATCAAACTCTGTTCCTGCTGTTTTACATTCGATAATTAACAATGCTTTTCCAGCGTTATCTTTTATGAGTATATCGGCTCTACCACCACTCGCACCATGTCCAACTTGCCATTTAGGTTCTAGCTCTATATGTTTTGGCTGATAGCCTTGGCTAAGAAGCCTATGCACACATTCAAAAACAACAAAATTTTCTGCCTGTTTAAAGTTACAGGTTTGGCGTTCGTTTATTTTAAAACCTTCCGCTTCTGGGTATTGTAGCTCCTGCTTTTTGAAGTCAACTTTTAGAGAATATGAGTTCTTATCAAAGCTTTTACTAAAGACACCGCTCTTTTCTTTAAAGCCTAAATCGTTTAGAAGAGCTTTAAAATTATCTTTTTTTATCATCTAGTTTGTATCTTCCTTCATTGTCAGCGTATTCATATATTTATTAATGACTATACCATAAGAGGGAAATGGAGTTGTTCAAGATCTAACTTTGAAGATGAATAAGTGGGGTCAGGAATAAGTGGAGTTCAGTGTTAATTTATTAAAAAGGTTTACCGTGTCTTTTTAAGTTTTATGTTGTTTTGAACTAAGGGGGGGGGAAAGATTTTTAAAACCATTCCCAAGGCCGTTGCCAACGTTCGATTATTTGTATGCAGTTTGGGTTTAAAAATGCCTCCCCTCCCTCTTTTGTTTTCGTTGGCGCTAATATAAATTGATAAGAGTGCTCTTCCAGTTCAAACTGAATTGCAAAGGCATGTAAATAGCCTCTGTCCTGTTGTTTTGCGCTATGGGCTTCGGCGTATCGAGTGTCGCCTAAAATAGGGGCGCCAATACTTTTCAGTGCGACTCTAATTTGATGGGTTTTTCCCGTAATCGGTTTAACCAAATA
>WFPU01000313.1 GCA_015487435.1 Sulfurimonas sp. | reverse complement strand
CTCTCTTCCTTGGACAAAAACAATCTCTATAAGCTCATTGAGTTTTAAATCAACTTTTTTAATGATGCAACCAGATTGAATCCAGTGATAATAACTTGATTTATCAATGCCTAATACTCTACACATAACTGATATTTGAAACTCTTTTGAATGTTCTTGTATCCATGCGTATTTCACAGAGTTTCTTTGGCAAAATACGCTGTTGCCTTTTTTTAAATATCCCGCTCCTGTTTCAGTAATTTATTCTCAGCTCGCAGGCGTTTATTCTCCTCTTCGGCTGTCTCCTTAACTGAACCAGAAACAGAAAAACTACCTCTTGGTTGTATAGCAATATTATTGGCTTTTTTATATTCTCGCACCCAGTTGTAGAGGGTTTTTACGTTGATATCTAAATCTTTTGCTATTTTGGCGGTTGTTTCGTTGGAGTTCATTACTAATTGTACGCTGAAATCTCGAAACTCTTTTGTATATTTACTGTTTCTCATCTTCTTTTTATCCTTACTCATATTGATATTTTATCTTAGAATCACTAAATACTCTAAGTATTGTATTAGTCCACAACATATGGCACTCATCACAGTTTTTCAGAAGATATTGTACCGGAGAATTCATTTGAAGAGAGTGATGAGGGATGACAGTATTGTAATCAATGAGCCAATCAGCCATTTTTTGATTAAAAAGTTCAATGTCTGTAAAGAGTAGATCTTCATAATAATCTACGAATTGTTCTTGTAAAGTACGATTGAATCTTTCGTTGTGAGCATTCATTTTAGGGCTTCTTGGATAGGTCCAGTAATGCTGCAGTCCTTTTTGTTCGATTAACGCGTCAAACTCTTTCATAAACTCACTTCCATTATCAGAGAGGATGGAGAACGCTTTGGCTTTCTCGTTGATACCGTTTGAAAGTCCATCGATGAGAGCGTCTAAAACTTTTGCCGTATGTTTGGAGTGTTTGGTTGGGATGGCAACTGCAAAGGCTATACGGCTATTTGGATCGATAAGTGTCATTATATATCTTCTCATCCCGTCGGAAACTCTTTGGATCGTATCGACTGCCCATAAATGCATCGCTTTTGTTTTGAGGTTTTTGGGTTTACGGTTTTTGAAGTTTCTTTTTTTTGGTTTGACTCTTCCTTTGGAGTCAATTCTGTATGGAGCAAATCGCATTTTATCTTTATCGTTTGCTATTACTCTTCCGATAGTTGATTCGGAGATGACCGGTAAGTTATTCTCTGCACACCAGGGTTTGAGTAGATGGTAGAGTTTTGCTTTGCCGATATTTGGATAGTGCTCTCTTAGCTCTTTTATCTTTTGGATAATCTCTTTGGGTGTTTGGGGTTTACGTTTTCTTTTGGGTGCTTTTGACTTAGGGTTTAATGAGAGTACATCCTGATTATTTTTCTCATATATGGATTTCCATCTATAAAGTGTTCTTCTACTGATATCGAAGGCTTCGAGGGTAGCTTCTAAACCGTACTTCTCGAAGAATTGCAATATCTTCAATCTTCTTTGTGCGACATCTGTTTCCATCTCCCAAAGATAGCATACTCTTTGGAAATGGCTAAATCCTCTTATCCCATGAAACAGATAATCTGTTTGCATTTCTCACTCCTTATCGGAGTGCCATATGTTTCTGAACTTATGTATATTAGGCTTTGACGATACTTCAGTGTCTGTTGATATAGAAACCTAATATATTTCCTCAATATGGGAAGATATCATACTACAAAAAATTTAGACAGCTTATGTCTATACACGATTTTTAAAATTATGCTTGCTCAGGAATAAGATTAGGCATCAAATAAGATGCAAATTTTGCATTGAATTTAATTCTAATAGCACTTTTAGGGGTGTCAGACTCTATATAATCTCTATCCGTAAGTATTTTAATGAGTGTTGTTGCCGTTCTATCGCTTTTATGAATTATATTTTTTACTTCACCTCTAGCAATTTCCCCTTTTATCAATAGTTCTTTTAAAAGAAGTGACGTATATTTTGGGAAGGATTCAATATCTATCATGCCATTATTTGCTAACACAACAAATTTATCAATTCTATTCGCTAAAGAGGATAATTGTAGATTTTTATTCATAAAATCGATTTGATCCAAAGCGGTAGAGAGCATATATTTTAGATAATACTGTAATCCACGTAAAGATAAAGGCCCTCTTCCGTCTGTTGCACCTTGTTGGGGCATATCAGCAAGGGAGAGATGCTTTTGATACTCTTGAGAGTTTCTTGCCAAGCCTCTTGCAATATTCCATAAACCATACCCTTCTATTTTTAAATTGAAAAAACCTGCATCTAAAAACAGTCGCGATACTCTTCCATTACCATCTAAAAAGGGGTGTATCCAAGTAATTCTATGGTGTGAACTTAAAAGGTATAAAAGTTTCTTAGCTTGAGTTTGGGTATTATATACTGATTTGTATTGAGTTTCAAACTCATTGATTATAGTATTGACAAGAGAATACTCAGGAGCAGTATGATCACCAACATAAACATTCTGTGCCCTAAATTCTCCTGGTTGCATTATAATACTCTGCTCTGCTTGTTTAATCGTCAAAAATGCTTCCATTCCCTCTTGAGAGTAAAACATTTTATGAATTGACTGGATAAAATCTTTTGTGAAAATGTTTATATCAGCTGTAACTATATTTTCAAGCTGCTTTTGAGCTTCTATATATGCTAAAGAGAGAAACTGTAATTTTCTTCTTTTCTCATCTGTTGAGAAGTTTTTTTTCATAGCATTTTCTATGTCTATAGGATGGGTACCTTCCGATTCTATTTTATTGGAGTAGTAACTGTTGGTTGTTCTGAGGAGATCTTTTATACTTTTTAGTACTATATGATTATGATTTCCGGTTAAAGTAGCACTTTTAATACAAAC
>WFPU01000312.1 GCA_015487435.1 Sulfurimonas sp. | reverse complement strand
GATATATTGCAGTGTTTGCTTCATCTTTCGCGCAATGGATAAGAGGCTTTTTTGAGTTGAAAATATACTCCAACTCTTCATAAATAACGCCGCCACACTCGATGAGATCACCTATATTATAGTTGCGTGAGGCGGCACAGATACCGACATTAAGGTAGATATCTTCATCTGTAATGTCGAAGTTGTTTATGAGTGTCTGTGTTGCGAGTCTTGCTTTTTCTACGCCGATGCCGGAGATGATGAGAGTGATGGTGTCATTTGAAAAAATTGTAAAATTATCGAGTTTTGATTTTTTGAGTTTATGGTAATCAACGAAGGCTTGCGCTTCGGGTTTGAGTGCGGTTACGATGTATATCATGGAGTAATTATATCATTTTTAAGAAAAACCTGATATAATTTCACTGCTTCTCTTTAGACCTGTGCAATGGTGGTTTGAAGTAACGTGTCAGGGTAGGAATACAGCAGCACTCTTTAAACCATCATGTGCCGCAGCCATCTGGAGAGAGGCACCTTCAGCCTCTTATCCAATTATCAGTTTTCATATGTATATACCTATTCCAACTAATAAAATGTTACATCTTTACTCATTTGTCTTTTAAAAAAAAATCTAGAGTAATAAATAATGTTGTTTAAGGTTTATCATTGTAGAGTTGGAAATAAAATTAAAAAAGGATTTTGATGATGATGTCAAAAATAAGTTTAAGTTTAATAGTTGCTGGTGCGTTAAGTATGGGGCTTGTCGGTTGTGGTAGTGGGGGAGGAGGTAGTAGTGCTTCAAGTAATACAGGTACAGGATATTATCTAGATAATGCTGTTACTGGTGTAGATTATGTTTGTGGTAATCAAAGTGGTGTAACGGGTGTTGACGGAAACTTTACTTTTGAAGTAGGAAAAGATTGTACTTTTTCTCTTGCAGATACAGTGCTAAGAAAAGTTAAGGGTGAAAACCTTGTTAATAATGTCAAAATTGTTGAGAACAACATAACAGTTGCAACATTTTTACAATCAATAGATGACGATGGTGATTTAAATAATGGAATTCAAATCTCAACAGATGTACGAAAAGCTTTAGCTGATACTTTCAAAACTGAAGGTATTAAAGGTATTCCATATGGAAATAAACTTGATACTATTATAAGTAAACTTGACCAAAATGTAACAAATTTTGGAGGCTTTGTTCATACAGAAGCGGAAGCAGAAGCTCATGTGAAAAATACACAAACAAATGTTGTTAAAGAGATGCTAGCCGGTAAAAAGTTTTATATAGCTGGACAAAGTACACAAAATAAAACAGACATATGGGGTGGACCTGCAACTTTTAGTGCAGATATGCAACAAGTTGATTCTACTGAAGCATATGGTAAAGATAAGGGAACTACGGATAATAGTGTGATTTCTTCTATAGATGGCAATAAAATTGTTTGGTCTGATGGTACATATGCTGTTATAGATAGCCAAAACAAAGATTATATTCTTCTTACAGAGTATAACTCAAATGGCCAAGTTGAAGGGTATACTCGTCTTTACTACAGTCAAGCGAACGCTGATGCTTATATGAAGAAAATTATGCCAGTGGCTCCTCAACCAACTACACCTACGCCAACTACACCTGCAGCTGGATCAGGAAGTACTACCCCCACAACAAATAGTACATTGCCAGATGTGAGTGGATATAAGTCTATTACAATTTATAAAAATATAACTGCCAATATAGATACTAATGATATTATTAATTCACTTGGTGGAGGAACAAAATTGTTACAAAATATTCCTGAGCAAACTAGTTGTGCTGATTTTGGATTTACAGGGAATCCAATAAGTGAACTTGTAAGCGCTGGAACTACCTTCAAGCAATACATGAGTGCATCTTTTACACAGTGTACAGAACTAGACTTTTCACAATCATCATCTTCTGGTTCAAAGAATTGGCTTTTTGTGAATTAAGAGTTTCTTATTTTTAAAGGCCTTTAATACCAAGGTGAGAATATGCAAATATTGCTTACTTTGGTATAAAAATTTTCTAAATTTCTTTTTCACTTTATCCACTACAAACAAAAGCTTGCTATAATAAACAATTCAAATCCAAAAAGGTCAAACAACAGATGAAAAGAAATGCATTTACACTGATAGAGTTGATGATAGTTATCGTCATTTTAGGACTTTTAGCGGCTATGGTTATGCCATCGTTAACAGGAAAAGGTGAAGAGGCAAAACGTAATCTTGTCTGTGTGCAGATGAAGTCCATCTATGATGGTGCACTTGATATGTACAAGATAAAACACAGTGTTTACCCTTCAACAGAAGAGGGCTTGGCCGTGCTTACAAAAACAGATGAATACTTTAAAGACGGCAAGATGCCAAAAGACTCTTGGGGCAATGAGTTCATTTACATCAACAATGATGGAAAAGTTGAACTTATCTCTTTAGGTGCAGATAAAAAAGAGGGTGGAAAAGGCACTGCGGCAGACATAAAACTCAGCGAGTGTAAATAGTTGACGTGAGAAAGGCTTTTACCTTAATAGAGTTGATGATAGTGAT
>WFPU01000311.1 GCA_015487435.1 Sulfurimonas sp. | reverse complement strand
ATATGTACTACCGACCATACTTTAAGCATATCTTAAGGAAAAATATGGTAGTACTATCGACCATTCTTAACATAATAATTTAAGGTGTTTTTAAACTATTTTATGGTAGCGTTTTTTATTTTTAAAGGTAGCTTAAATATTTTAAAGGGTATTTTTTATTATTTTTAAGGTATATTTTATATTTTTTAGAGTATAATATATTAAAGAAAGAAGGAAAGAGAGGGTGGCAAAAATGAGAGATGCAATTCTAAAAGAAATTTATGGAACTGATGCAAGCAGTACCATAGAAGATATGATGATAAAAGAGTTAAAAAAATGCAAAAGCAATGAGTGTTTTTTTGAAATTCATAACAAATACATTCCATTTTTTTGGGCAGAAAGCAGTGTCTATACTGTGCGCGATCGTTACACTAACATCCGTAATCTCGTAAAAGATAGCCGATTTTCCAAAGCAAAAAAAGAGTTACTCTTGAATAATGTTTTTAAACTCGATGATAAATTCTACGATGTACTTAACAGCGCATCTCGTGAGAGAGAAAGCAAAAAAGAGATAAAAGAATTTAGTATCGATGAATATTTGAATACTATGCAGATGTTGAAAAACAAAATATTAAACAAAGATTTTAAAGTTCTAAACGGACAGACTGAAAAAGGAGTACTCGCCAACTTATCAATGTTTTATCTCGCTTTTTCAACTGGTCGCCGCTTTTATGAGCTGATTAAGACACTTAATATAGTTAAAAAAGGAGGCAAAATATATTTTCAGGGGTTGGCAAAAAAGAAAGACGAAGAAGATGAAGAAAAGCTCGGCTTCGTCCTCGATGAAGATTATGCTTTCGTAAGAAAAGCGCTAAAAAATGTACGCAATTATTACGCTCCACTTGTTGAGAATATGACGAGCAAGGATATTAACGCTAAGTATTCAAAAAATATTACTCGTGCGCTAAAAAAATATACACCTCTTACCTTCCACCAAATTAGGGAGCAGTACGCAGAAGTTTGCGAAGAAAAATTTAATAAAGGACAAATCGACAAAGACTTATTCAAGGCTTTTTGTCTTGGTCACGAAGTCAATGTTGATGCGGCTCAATTCTACAAAGGGAGCAAAGCAAAATGAAAATTTCAATTATAAACAAAAAAGGAGGAGTGGGTAAAACTTCTCTTGCCTACTCTCTCGCTAAAGATTTGGAGTTATATCTACTAAGCAACGATGATAGCGTTATCGAAATAGCATACCCCGATATGGCTAAAATAATGGAACACCCAAAGTTGATTGACAATGTTGTTTACGACTTCGGCGGATTTGTTGATGCTGGAGTGATTGATATACTAAACAAAAGTGATTTTGTTATTATACCTCTGACAAGCGATCTAAACAGTTTCAAAAAAACTGTATCGCTCATAAATGAAATCGAAAACGACAATATCATTTTAGTTGCTAATAAAGCGGAAAAAGAGGACTTCAAAGAGATTGAAACTTTTTTTAAAAAGAAATTTGGTTTTCCAATCTTCGAAATAAAAAACTCTCGAATATGGAAAAAAACATTTGAAGAAAGTAAGAGCGCATCCGAAATTAAGAACTCTTCTAAAATCAATCAATATGTTTATCGCAATTCTATTGACGGTTACGAAAAACTTTTAAATTTCATCAAGGAGAAAAACAATGGCTAAACTAAAAATAGATGATATTTTGGCAGACAATAAAGAAGAGGTGCAAACCTTCAAAAAAGCAGAAAAAAAAGCCAAAATCATAAAAGAAGCAGAAAAGAAAAAGAAAGAAGTTGGGAGACCTTCTAAGAGCGAAGAGGAAAAAGCAAAAAAAAGAATACTATACTACACAGATCAAGAGTGGGAGCATATAGAAAAAGTTGCCGATTTGTACGGTATGAAACCGTCAAAATGGCTAAAAATGGTTATTGCTAAAGAGTTGCGGAGAGAAGGCATTGAACTCTAAAATGCCAATTCTACCGACTCGCTTAACATTGCCGTTGCGCTTTTTTTGTTTGGCGTAATGGCTTTTTTAACTTCTTGATTGTTGCAAACTTTTTTTACTTTTTTTACTTTTTCTTGTGATGCGGTTTTGAAATATTTCTTGATAATTTGTCTATAATATTTATAATCAATACTGTTAATTACACCATTTCGTTGTAATATTTTTATTTGCTTAGTCATAGGTATTTTGTTTTTTATCATATATTCCACTTCCTCTCTGACTTCCAAAATTTTCTCTTTTTTAATCTCTTTTTGTTCTTCTTCAATTTGCGCTTTTATGTTGTCTAATAAGCTCATTTTTCTCCTCCAATTTTCTATACCCTAATTATACCCTAACTATGCCCTATATATACCCTATATATGCCCTCTTTTTGACTTTTTTATACTTGAAACGAATAATTGTTTTTTTGCGACTAATCGACCTCTGCTTTAAAAAGTGGAATAAGTAGGGCATAATGCGGGTATAATGCGGGTACGGATAGGGCATAAAGGGGGTTGTTTGCTTACTAAATAAGAGTTTCAAATAGGTTTTTAAAAACTTTTAAATAATCTTTTTCAAATAGGGGAATTTTCACTCCCCAATCTTCTTTAAAATCTCGATATACAACGCTTCTATCTTTGTCAATTGCTCTTTTATTGAACTTTCCGCTTTAAGTATCAAATCGGCTTTTTCTGTTATGCGCTGCTCCATTTTGACCAATTCATAATAAATGATTTCCTCTTTTTCTGCTACCGCCATTTTAAAAATCCTCGCTTTCTTCTACATTGATTTCTTCTTCGTTATTCTCTTTTGATGAAAGAGAAGTACGGCTCGTATTTGTATCACCTTTTTGAGATGACACACCAAATAAATTCTCAAACATTTCATCGAAATTCTTTATGAGAGAATGAGCCATCCTATTACACATATCCATTTTTATAAAACGCATTTTTTCTTTTGGAGTCTCTGCATCGATGATCTTTGGCTTGTAAAAGTCGAGATCGTCTTGATAGACTTCTTTTATATCCATTTTGAGAAGTGCCAAATCCGAAAACAACTTGCTCTCTTTAATAAAAATAGTTTTATCGATCTCAATAGGAGTGTTTTTGAAGAGAACGGAAAACTCTATATCTACATCATTTTTGACTTTATTAGGTATAACTTTGATTTTCTCTTCCGCAACACCTATGTTTTGCAAAAAAAGAATTGTTTTGATTGTATCTTCTGTTTCTTTTATCGTTGAAACCGAAGGAATTACAAAATAATCAAACATATCTAAAAAGCCTTCAAAGTCCAAAACCTTCTCAAAAAATGCAGATAGGTTCGATGCACCTATATCTACTATGATATTTTCGTTTTCTATACACTTCATGTAGAGATCGGATATATCCTCGTTGACATCGTATCTTGTTATATTCAATCTTCCATTATTGATATTGCTTGCGTTGATTGTCTCTATTTCCACGATTAACGCATCTGTTAATCGTGGGTAAAGAAACTCTTTTGTTATCGTAGACTTTCCAACATTTCCACTACTATTGAGGACAACTATTTTCATTTTTCCACCCCCCGTTTGTTTTCTATCTCTTTTACTTCGTGATAGACAATTTTGTTTACGACACTACGATCTATCAAAGTAAACTCCTCTTTGTTTGTCAAATAGGCTTCGTACATAGCCTGCTTAACTTTATCTGCATGCTCATTCCCGAAAACTTCTCGATTTTTTAAATCTGCGTAAAAAGTCGCACTGTCAATATAATCTTGAATTTCTTCACGCTTCGTGATAAAAAGCGACTTAACCAATGCAAACTCAACAGAAAATGACGCTATTACAAGCATTGCTTTTACTGATAAAAAGAAAAAACTTATCGAAGCAAGAAGAAATGCTCCAAATGAAGTGTGAGCAAAAGCACCAGCAAGAATTGCACTTCCAAGTACTATACTATTTATTGCATCGACGCCCTCTAAAACTTCCTCATAAACCAACAGCACCAAAAACATCATAATCAAGCTCGATAGTTTCGAATTGATAAGAATATCTTGATGTACTCCAAAATTCATTTTGAGGTTTTCATCAAAAGTTTCTTTTCTCACAATAGCGTTATGAACAACTGAATAGTCATCGAGGATCTTGTCGGTTGTTTTTTTGCCCGTAAAAAATTCCAAGAACGGCAACACAATAGTTTTTTTGAATACCCTCAAAATAGACTTTTTAGGGTTGAACAAATACCTAATAAGCATCATAAGAAATTTAAAAGGTACAACAAATACAATCTTCAAGTATGTAAGCGCTCGCTCTTTTTTTGTTAGATTGTCAAGTCCAATATCAGCCAAAAAGCTATCTGTTTCAATTGTTTTCATTTTTATTCTCCTTTTGAAATTGTTTTTAAAAATTCAGACTGTTTAACAGCACCTATCTTCCCATTTTTAGACGACTCAAGAAGAGTGTCGATCGTAACATAGTACGCCTTGTCGAACACAGGTATTTTTTTACCTATCTGTTCCATTTTTTTGTCATTCTCAAACACATAGAGAACTATATGTATGTCATCCTTTTTCATATTGACAAGGATTTTTGCCAACTCGTCAGGACGCTTGTGCGTTCTCTCTATTTCCACATAAACATTTTTTCCTTTGTGGATATAACACAAATCAGGAGTGTGATGATGTTCTTTACTCCAATTTTTGACAATTGTGCGTTTTACATCCTTGCCTATTTTTTTCAAGCAATAATAAGTTATTTGCTCCATCATAAGATGATGCACTTGACTCGAAGCCACTTCCGTGACAATATTTCGCAAACCGTTTTCGGTAAAATACCTCAATCCCTTTGCGGTAGGATAGATAGCGTTTCGAGGACTCATAAGACCAGTTGCCACAGTTCGCAAAAGTTTCTCTTTTTTTAACTTGTTAATGCGATTTCTCGCAACTTGCTCATTATTGAAAAAAGTCTTTGCCAAAACAGGCAAAAAAGTTTTTCCCCCGAAGTTAGACATCAGCTCGAAAATTTGAAAGTCTCTATCTGTTACCATTTTTTGCCCTCTCTTCTTCGGTATCCTCTCGTAAAAAAATAGGGTCTATCAAAATCAAAAAGCCAACAACTCCAACAACTTTTGTGTAATTGAGATTTGCGATCATCGCAATCCACATTACAAAAATCGAAATGGCAGCAACGATTACATAAACATTCTTTCGAATGTTCAATGTTCTTCGAAACATCTTGTCTTCGATATACTTCTTGATTTCTATATTACCTGCACCTATTAGTTTACTGATATAAACAAAAGTCGATCTGTATTCATCGTACATATATCTAACAAACAAAAGTGCTAAAATTATTGCTGATGAAAAGAAAAAAAGATCGATGCCTTTTAGTTCCAAATAGCTTCCGATACCACCTACAAACAGACTTAATACAAATGCAATCATCAGATGTTGAAATTTAGCCTTATGGCGATAGACTTCATTGTAGTAATTTTTTACTCTTTGAAGATCATCTGCATTAAGTTCTTGTTCGATACCGTTTTGTATCATATTTTCTACTGCACTATAAAGAGAGAGAACAGAGTCTCTCGCTTTTTGATGCTCGTCGTGTTTTACAATAGCCATTTTTTTTGCCTCCTAAAAATCTTCTGGCTCTTCTTTTGGCGCAAACTCTATGCGAGTGAAAAAAGGGCTACTCATATCTAAAAAAATTTTGTCTCCCTTTTTATTTTCTACAAACTCGCCTGCAAGCATCTTTCGAACGTCATCAGGACTCAAAGTTCCAAAAATCTTGTTTTTGAACATAATTCGAAAATCACAACTACCCTCATTGATCCACTCTCCTTTATCGTTCTTGATCGGTTTATAGTTCTCACAGAACACCATAGCCTCAACTTTTTTTAATTTTGCATTACATTTAGGACAATTAGCCATTGTTTTTCTCCTTTTTTGATTTTGATTTTGCTTGTGTAGCATTATTGTTTGAAACTTTTTTTCTTAACATTTGAACTCCTTTTTTTATATTGGTATACCAATAATTTTCGCAGGAACGTAGTAAGTTTCTTTTGTCGTATTGTTTTCAACAACGACACTGTTCGAAAACCTAAGAAAATTATTGGAATAATCGTATTCGTCAGCCAGCAGATCAAACATAATAAAATTGAAAGTTCTCGTGTTGGAACTCGATAAAGTATTTTTAGTCCTATCAGGTATTACGGGGTAAAACTCTTTTTCGTTTTTTACACCCTTAACGAAATAACCGTTAGGAAAGTTTCTACAAAAACCTCGATAGTAATAATTGTAACTTGATGGACTTATTTTTTCGAATTTGTTTCGATATTGATAAATGTAACACTTCGTGTCTTGAAGATCGAGACGAGACCGTTCGTAGTTTTCATAATCTTCTTGGTTGCATCCAGTAAGCATTAACGCGGCAAACAGCGCAATTAAACTACTCTTTTTTATCATTCTGCATCCTTTTCTCTTTTTTTTTGATTTCTTTAAAAAGAGTGTCTCTTATAAAACACGACATACTCTTTTTTTCTACAAATGCGCACTTGCGCAACTTCTCAAACTCTTCCATAGTTAGACTTACTCCAACTTGCTTTGTTCTTTTGTTTTCATTCAAAACAACTCCTTTTTTTTGATTTCTTTCGATTATTATAATCGAATATTGTAATAATAACATATTATTTGATTGATTGTCAATAGTAAATTAGTAAATTATTCTTTTATTCGAATATTATATGCTAATGTAATCTTTTATTCGAATATTATATGCTAATGTAATCTTTTATTCGAATATTATATGCT
>WFPU01000310.1 GCA_015487435.1 Sulfurimonas sp. | reverse complement strand
GGGGCTGAGCTCTGAACGAGCAACCTGCCAATTGTCGTATTCCGCTACGCTACATACAACAATTGGCAGGAGCACACACTAAGCCATCCTCCAGAAATCCACAAGTGGATTTATGAAGTGTGACTGAGTGGAGCTCAGCCCCCGCCGTTAGATGACAAAAGAAACAAATACAAAGTAGGAACAAAATGGAATTAGGCAGAACAATTAAAATTTATCTAGATAATGGCTCGGTGACAGGAATAAAACACTCAGAAATTGTTAATTGGTCAGGACAAGCAATGTCATCCCCTAGAAGCCTAATTAAAAAACTAAAAGATTGGACTGAAGCCCAAAGACCTGGAGTATATTTTCTATTTGGATTAGATGAAAATGGTAATGATTCTGTTTACATAGGGGAATCTGAAAATGTATTTGAAAGATTAGCTCAACATGTAGCTGATCCAAAAAAAGATTTTTGGGATGAAGTAGTATTCTTTACAAGCAAAGATGAAAACCTTACAAAAGCACATGTGAAATTTTTAGAGTCAAAACTAACACTACTTGCTAAAGATGCAAATAGATATAAAGTTTTAAATGGAAACAGTCCACAGCAATCTAAACTTCCTCGTGGAGATAGAGATTCAATGGAAGAGTTTATAAATAATATCAGAATTTTAATTGGTGCTATGTCTCATAAAGTTTTAGAACCAATTAACAAACAACAACCAATAAATGAAACTCTATCACATGATGTAAATACCAATAATACTCAATCATCAAATAATGATTTATATTTGAATATTAATAAAATTGATGCAAAAGCTATTCTCACAGAAGAAGGTATTGTTGTAAAAAAAGATTCTGAAGCTTTCTCTAAAGAAAGAGATAGCTTAGGATTAAGCTACAAAAACCTAAGAAATAAGCTACAAGAAGAAGGTGTCCTAGTAGAAAATGGTAATAAATTACTTTTTACAAAAGACTATCTATTTCCAAGTCCTTCGCAAGCCGCTGCAGTAATTGTTGGCTATGCAATTAATGGTCGTAATTCATGGTGTTTAACAGATGGAACGACATTAAAAGAGTATGAGGAAAAACAGATTAAAAAAGTCATCTAACAAGTACTTGGAGAGAAATAGTTTACCCTAGCGGGCAAAACTATTTCTCAAGACAGTCGTTATATCCAAGTTGCCATATTATCTGGAAATTTGAATATGCCTATTTGTAATACAAATTGGTAAATTTAATCTCAAGGTACTATTTATGAAAGGTCCTAAAGTAAAATCTGGTCCAACATTTGGAAAAATTCGTTCAAGAAATAAAAATGGACAGTGGAGAAAAAAAAGATCTGATGCAGGTTTCAGCAGAGCTTTTTGGAATTTAGTCAAAAAAGCGTTTGGGTAAATTATGTTTGCATTTATAGCAACATTAATTTCCATCCCTATTGTTCATTTTTTAGTTACAAATCAAAGTATATTTGGAACAGCTACTATCGCTTTATTCGCTGGTTTTATTGGTTTTTATATAGGAAGTATGTTTTATAGTATATTTATTGTATTTTTTGCATTAGCAATAATTTCCACTTCTTGGAAGATTATAAATATTGTAAATGATAAAATCAAAACTTAAAATATTTAAATATACATTATTTTGATATAATAATGTATATTTAAAATTGGAGTTTATTATGTTAGCTTTAAAACAAGAACAACTTTTTGATGAGATAGATATTTTACCAATAGATTTAAAAACTAAAATTGTTGATAAAATATTAGCTAGTATCACGCCTACAAATACTTCAATAGATGCACTATGGATAGAAGAAGTAAACAAAAGAAAAACTGATATAGAGACAAATAAGGTATCTCTTATTGATGGAGATGAAGTTTTCAAAAAAATCTCTCAAAGACTAAATTCATAAATGACATATTCCTTTCATCCAGATGCTGAACTTGAATTAAATATTGCAGTTGACTACTACGAGGAATGTAAAACAAACCTTGGTTCAGAGTTTGCTTATGAAATTCAAAAAACAATCCAAAGAATATTAACATTTCCAACTGCTTGGCAAAAGCTAGATGGAGATATACGAAGATGTTTAACAAATAGATTTCCATTTGGAATAATTTACTACCAAAGAGATGATGAAATTATTATCTTGGCTATCATGCAACTTCAAAGAAAACCTAACTATTGGAAAGAGAGAAAGATATAACAAGTTCTAGGAGATAAATAAGTAGCCTAGCGGCAACTTATTTCTCAAGACAGTCGTTAACTCTACAAAAAAACTTCATAGCCTTGACAAATAAAGTATAATTAAAGTATAATTTCTATATCAACAAGAGGTTTTCTATGAAATTTGAATATGATGACAATAAAAGCAAGATTAACAAAGAAAAGCATGGGATTGATTTTGTCGAGGCACAGAACTTATGGCAAAATGAAAATGCACTTGTTGTTCCAGCTAATATTATTGACGATGAGATTAGATATGCTCTTATTTCAATATTCAAAAATAAATGCTATGTGGCAATTTTTGCTCTTAGAAATGAAATTCATCGCATTATAAGTGTTCGAAGATGCAGAAAAAACGAGGAAAGAAACTATGAAAACAATAACAGCTAAAGAGTTTGATGAGAAGTTCAACAATGGTGAAGATATAACAGAGTATTTGGATTTTTCAACTGCTGTAAGATTAAAAGATGTCAAAAAATTAAAAACAGAAACTAAAAAAGTGAATGTTGATTTTCCTGAATGGGTAGTAGAATCTTTAGATAAAGAAGCTAAAAAGATTGGTGTTACAAGACAGTCTATTATAAAAGTATGGATTGCTGAAAGACTAAAAGAAGAAACCCAACATTTACAAGCAAGTTAACAAAACAGAGTAGCCAATAAATTACCTAGCGGCAATTTATTGGCTATCTTCAGTCGTTATAACCACAAAATTATTTAAAGCATATTAGCTTTTTATGAACCATTGATTTTCTTAACAGACTATTCAAGAAAAACAAGGTAAAATATATTATATAAACAAAATAAATATTGCAAATTGTCATATTTATTACAAAATATCAAAATAAAGGATATAGTAAGCACAAAAAAGGATAATCCATGACAAAGATGATTAATTCACAGATGTTATTTGATTTTGATGCTGAAAATAGAAGTATGGCAAAAATGATTAATTCAGATATTGAAAAGAGAGGTGTTGCAAAACTAACCTTAGGTGGTTTGTTCGCTGGCATTGGTGGAATTGAATTAGGATTTAAAAAAGTTGGTTTTGATATTTCATGGGCTAATGAAATAGATAAAAATGCTGCTGTAACATATAAAGCAAATCATACACACAAATTATTTGAAAAAGATTTAAAAGATTTAAAAACAAGTGAAGTTGAAAAAATTGATATATTAACAGGTGGATTTCCATGTCAAGCATTTTCTGTAGCTGGTCACAGAAAGGGATTTGAAGATGACAGAGGAAATTTATTTTTTGAGATATTAAGATTTATTGATGACTTAGAACCTAAAATTATATTTTTAGAAAATGTTAAAAACTTGCAAGGACATGATAAAGGAAATACTTTTAAAAGAATATTGAAAGAACTGGAAGATAGAGGCTTTCATATCAAGAATAAAGTATTAAATAGTGCAGAATATGGAAATACACCACAAAATAGAGAGAGAATATATATTGTTGGTTTTAAGGATAAAAAAGTATTTGATAATTTTGAATTTCCTAAGCCAAAAAAATTAACTAAAAAAATAGAAGATTTAATAGATAATGAAGCAGAAGAAAAATTTTATTATACAAATAGCAGATATTATAAACAATTAAAAGAAGAGATGAAAAACAGAGATACTATTTATCAATGGAGAAGAGTTTATGTTAGAGAAAATAAAAGTAAGCTTTGCCCAACTTTAACAGCAAATATGGGTACAGGTGGACATAATGTTCCATTAATAATTGATAATAAAGATATTAGAAAATTAACACCAAGAGAATGTGCAAGGTTTCAAGGTTATGACGATAGTTTTATCTTAAGTGATAAACTTGCAAATTCACATATATATAAACAAATTGGCAATTCTGTTACCGTTCCCGTAATTGAAGCAATCGCAAAAAAAATCAAGGAAGCCCTTAAATATGGATGAAAATGAATTAGTACAAGAACTAATAGATAAAAATTATGTAAAAAGCAAAATAAAAGAAATTGCTCTTTCTCATGGATTAACTGAAGCTCAATTAAAAAAATTCTACAGCATGAAGTTCTTTTCAGAAATTGCAGAAGATTTAAATTTGCAAGAACTAGCAAACTTAAATATAGAGGAAATTGCCTCAAAAATACCTGATAACAAACAACAGAAATTTAAGTTTATCAAAACTGAACTGAAACATATTATTGAAAAATCACTATATATTGCTATGACTAATGGATTTCCTGTCAATATAAATGATATAGAAAGTGGTGTTATGACAGCAAATGCTGGAGATAGTGCAGAATTTATTTTTGTTGCTCGTGCGATTCTTGCTGGATTTAATTGCAGTAGTGTTGATGTTCGCAGTAGTAGATATGACGCAATTATTGATTATAATAATAAGCTTTTGAGAGTACAGATTAAAGGTATAAGTACTGGAAGTAACATAAGCTTTAAAGATAGAGATAGAGGCGGTCAAGGTATAGACCATACTCATGAAAGGAATATAGGACAAAGAATTACATCTTCAGATTGTGATATTTATGTAGCTGTTGATAAGCAAGTAGGTATATGCTATATAGTTCCTATGTCTTGGGCTGATTCATTAAGTTTTGAAGATTGTCAAAAGGTTAAATTAACAGATATTCCTCACTATAAAGAAAACTGGGATGTTATAAAAGAGTTAACTACTTCAGACTAAAGGGTTATAACAAATTCGAGGAACAAATAATTTACCCTGCGGGAAAATTATTGCTCACGACTACCGTTGCACGTACCCGCGGAGCGGATACGTGCAACGGCGGGGCTGAGCTCTGAACGAGCAACCTGCCAATTGTCGTATTCCGCTACGCTACATACAACAATTGGCAGGAGCACACACTAAGCCATCCTCCAGAAATCCACAAGTGGATTTATGAAGTGTGACTGAGTGGAGCTCAGCCCCGCCGTTAT
>WFPU01000309.1 GCA_015487435.1 Sulfurimonas sp. | reverse complement strand
CAAATATTCATCATCAAACTTTGTATCAAATTTACCAAAAATCTGCATAAATATATCCTAATATTAATTATTTGGAATTATAGCTAAATTTGGACGCTATATTAGTTATAATAACACAATATAAATAAAGGAAAAATTTATGCCACAAAGTGATGGATATATATGAAAATGTATGCACCATGGGAAAAAGCTTTTAATAAAATAGCCACCCCTTTTGAACAGTTCTTACACGCCCAAACTACTACAGGTTTAGTTTTAATGCTAATGACTATTGTTGCGCTTATGCTTGCAAATAGTACTTTTGCAGATGCTTATCTACATCTAATTCATACTAAAATAGATATTATTATAGGTTCTTGGAAATTATCTCATAGTATTCATCATTGGATAAATGACGGACTGATGGCTATATTTTTCTTTTTAATTGGATTAGAGATAAAACGAGAGATTTTAGTAGGTGAACTTTCAAATATAAGTGTTGCAATTTTACCAATTTTAGCAGCTATTGGCGGTATGGTTGTACCTGCACTAATTTTTTTAAGTATAAACTATGGAGGAGAAGGTGTTCGAGGGTGGGGGATTCCAATGGCAACAGATATTGCATTTGCCATTAGTGCTTTAGTTCTTTTAGGAAAGAGAGTCTCTGCGCCACTTGTTACATTTTTAGTTGCTCTTGCTATTGTTGATGATTTAGGTGCTGTAATTGTTATTGCTCTTTTTTATACAGAGCAAATACATATTATGTCGCTTGGTTTATCTGGAATGTTTTTTTTAATTTTAATTTTATTTAACCGCTTTGGTATTCATGCAATTTTACCATACTTTATAGTTGGACTTTTTATGTGGTTTTTTATGCTTGAGTCTGGTGTTCATGCAACAATTGCCGGAGTTATAGCAGCTATGGCAATACCGTTTAAACCAAAAATCAGTCCTGCATATTTTACAGCACATACAAAAAATTTACTTGATGAGTACGATAATTATCCTGTTACAAAAGAGCATACTATGCATGAAAAACAAAAAGCAATACTCCAAAATTTAAAAGATAGGATAGACTCGGTCAACTCTCCAGCAGCAAGACTTGAACATAGTCTACATCTCCCTGTTGCATTAATTATTATCCCTCTTTTTGCGCTTGCTAATGCTGGTATATCTATAAACTTTTCATCTATTTCAAATATTATAGTTGAGCCTGTAACTGTTGGAGTGATGGCAGGGCTAATACTAGGTAAAGTTATTGGTATTGCTGGTGTTTCGTATTTAGCAATTAAATTTGGAATTGCTAAGCTTCCAAAAAACAGTACAATGAGTCAAATTTTTGGTGTGGCTTTTTTAGGCGGTATTGGCTTTACAATGTCTATCTTTGTGGCAGATTTGGCATTTGTTGGAAATGATACTTTAATCTTTCAAGCAAAAATAGGAATATTAGCCGCATCTCTTTTTTCTGGAGTGTTTGGATATTTATGGCTTAGATATATTGCAAAATCTACTAAAACTTCTTAGTAATTTCTTAAGGTAATTTTTAATGGAATTTGGACTTTTTATTAAAAAATTAATAACATTTTTTATCGAACCACTAGGTTTGATAATAACATTGTTTCTACTTGGATTATGGTTTTTATTTGATTCTAAACAAAAGTTAGCAAAACAATTTTTAAGTTTTTCATTTGGCTTTTTAATTCTTTTTTCATATCCACCATTTTCTAATTATTTAATAAAAAAATTAGAAAATCAATATCCAAAATATGATTATAAAGCTAATGTAAAATATATCCATGTATTGGGGCATGGACACAACACTGATACATCTCAACCAATAAGTTCTAATATCTCTGATGGTGGAACTAAAAGAGTTATTGAGGGCATAATAATCCATAAAAAAATTCCAAACTCTAAAATAGTTTTTACAGGATATGAGGGTTATACAAATGAAGCAAATGCAAAAATGAACTCTATATTAGCTTTGGCACTTGGTGTTGATGAAGATAATATGATTGTAAATTCCAAACCAAACGATACAAGAGAGGAGGCTAAATATATGAAGAGTATAGTTGGTTTGGAGCCTTTTGTTTTAGTAACGTCAGCAACCCATATGCCAAGGTCAATGTTGTTATTCAAAAGTATGGGAATGAATCCAATTGCTGCACCCACAGATTTTCATAAAAGTGAAATAAATTCATATCTAAAATTACCTAATATTGAAGCATTAGAAGGTTCTAGAATGGCTATTCACGAATTTCTTGGAATGATATGGGCAAAAATAAGAGGTTAGTATGGCTACCCTTTTAAAAGAATTATATGATGAAAGATATATCGAAGTAATCTCAAATGAGATAAAAATTCATTTTGTAGATTTTAAAAAAAATGAGTTTAGTAATACTGTTTTTGATAAAAATTACCAAGAAAAAGAGTTAAAACAACGGATGCGTCATATATCTGAGAGTTTAGGCAAATTTCTCCCAAATAAATATGAAAAAGCTGTTTTGATTTTGCAAAAAACATTTAAAAATATAAACAAAAATTATAGAATAGAAAATATGATTTTTCAAGATTTTGTAGAAGTTTACGGAGTAGATTATTTTGAAGTTTCTATGAAAGCTTTAAGAGTATTTACAATTGAGTCTAGTAGTGAATTTGCTATAAGACAGTTTATCGTCAAATACCCAGATGCTACAATGGAGCAGATGAAGAGATGGGCATTATCAAAAAATGAACATGTTAGAAGATTGGCATCAGAGGGTTGTAGACCTAGACTTCCTTGGGCTATCGCTTTAAATAATTTTAAGTACAATCCAAAAGAAGCTATAGAGATATTAGAACTTTTAAAAGATGATCGTAGTGAATATGTTCGTAAAAGTGTAGCAAATAACATCAACGATATCTCAAAAGATAATCCAGATATAGTTATACAATTAACAAAAAAATGGCTTGGATATTCTAAAAATAGAGATAGGTTACTAAAACATGGATGTAGAACACTTTTGAAATCTGGTAATAGAGAAATTTTAGAGCTTTTTGGATTAAAACCAGCATCGCATGTTGAGATTAAAAATATAAGTATTCAAAAAGATGTGAAATTAGGTGCAGAGCTAGAATTTAGTTTTGAATTGCACTCAAAGGAAAATTTGGGGTTACTTAGAATAGAGTATCAAATGGAGTTTTTAAGACAAAATAATAAATATTCAAAAAAAATATTTAAAATATCTGAATCTATGGTTATGGGAAATATCAAAAAAATAGTTAAAAAACACTCTTTTAGAGCTATATCTACTCGTAATTATTATCTAGGTAAACAAAAGCTTAATATAGTTATAAATGGTCAAATACTAAATAAAATATTTTTTTATATAACTTAAAAAGTAAAATCAACAAATTTATAAAAAAACCACATATATATGCAATAATTGTTCCAACTTTTACATTGCTTTTAGTTTTATTATCTTAATATAAATAAAAAATTTTAAAAAAGTTAAATAATGCGAATAGATAAATTTCTTAATTCTGTAAATATTACAAAAAGGCGTTCAGTTGCTCA
Organism: Sulfurimonas sp.; assembly: GCA_015487435.1. GTDB lineage: Bacteria > Campylobacterota > Campylobacteria > Campylobacterales > Sulfurimonadaceae > Sulfurimonas. The sequence goes on along the minus strand of WFPU01000309.1, from coordinate 15,142 downwards.
AGATATGATTGCTAACAAAGTTGTGCTTATAAATGGTGTGGTTGTAAAGTCTTCTAAAAATGTTGATGTTGGTAATAAAATTACCATAAACTACCTAAGTGAATCTAAGAATTATGAAGTTTTACAGCTTCCAACAACGAAATCTACACCAAAATCACTACAACACGAATATATTAAGGAGCTTTAGATGACATACAATGAAACAAAGGTGAAATTTGAGAGTCTTTTTAATCACGAGATGAGTGATGAAATTATGCGTGAGTTTTTACTAAACATGAGACTTGATAAATATACATCAGTTGAGTCAATAGCTGCGGCTGCAGAGGTTATGCGTTCACACGCTATAGCTTTACCAATTAGCCAAGAGTTAAGAGATAAATCCTTAGATATAGTTGGAACTGGTGGAGATAAAATTGGTAGTTTTAACATATCTTCAACTGTAGCAATTCTTAGTTCTGCTTGTGGTTCTTCTGTTGCAAAACATGGAAGTCGCTCAATCACTTCAAAATCTGGAAGTGCTGATATGTTTGAATCCTTAGGAGTTAGGTTAGATTTAAATATAAAACAAAATGCTCAGCTTTTAGAAGAGAGTGGGTTTTGTTTTATGTTTGCGGCAAATCATCATCCTTGTATGAGTTTTATAGTGCCAGTTAGAAAATCTATCCCCGATAAAACTATATTTAATATTTTAGGGCCACTTACAAATCCAGCAGATGTAAAAAAATCTTTACTTGGTGTATTTGATAAAACATTTGTTCCTAAAATGGCTGAAGCACTAAAAATTAATGGAGCAGTATCAACTATGGTTGTGAGTTCGGCAGAGGGGATGGATGAAGTTAGTATTAGTGATATAACTTATGCCTCTCAACTTAAAGATGGAGTTATTCATGAGTTTGAGATAGACCCAGAAGAATATGGGATAAAAAAAGCACCTCTTGAAGCTATACTTGGTGGGGATGCAGAAGAAAATACTCGAATATTGCAAAATATTTTTGATGCAAAAGCAACAGATGCACAAAGAGATATAGTTTATATAAATACTGCTTGTGCGCTTGTAGTTGATGGGTTGGCTCGCGATATTCAAGATGGTTTAGAGATGGCTAATTGTGCCATTAGGACTAAAAAAGCAAAAAAGAAATTAGCTCAAATTATAGAGATATCAAATAAACTATGAATACATACGAGTTAGGGCTAAATGAATTATCAGTATTAGTTGATGAGATATTAAAAAATTTCTCAAGTGGTGTTATTATTTTAGATGGTGATTTAGCCTCTGGAAAAACAACACTAACAAAACAAATAGTAAAAACATTGGGAGTTGATACAGAAGTTACATCACCCACTTTTTCGCTTCAACAATGTTATGGCGATAAAATTTTTCACTACGATATTTATAACAAAGGTATCGAGCACTTTATATCTTTGGGGATGCTTGAAGAGTTAGAAAAAGATGGACTTCATTTAGTAGAGTGGGGTGATGAAAAACTTAAAAAAATTTTACTATCAGCTGGCTTTGATGTTTTAAAGATAGAGATAAAAAAGAAACAAAATAATAAAAGAGAATATAAGATATGCACACATTAAAAGCGATAGATTTAAAAAAAAGAATTAAAGGTTTAGAGATAGTGCGGGGTATGTCTCTTGAGGTTTCTAGTGGAGAAGTTGTTGGACTTCTCGGACCAAATGGAGCAGGCAAAACAACAACTTTTTATATGATTTGTGGACTTGTTGAAGCTAGTGATGGTGAAGTTTTTTTTGATAATGAAAATCTCTCTGGTCAACCACTCCATGAGCGTGCATTAAAAGGTATTGGTTATCTACCTCAAGAAGCTTCAATTTTTAAAGATTTAAGTGTTGAAGATAACTTAATGGTAGCAGCAGAGGTAGGAATAAAAGATAAAAAAGAGCGTGAAGATAGAATTTTAGAACTACTCGATATGTTTAATATTGAACCGATTCGTTATAGAAAAGGGATCAGTTTAAGTGGTGGGGAGCGTCGTCGTGTTGAGATAGCTAGAGCTCTTGTAAATAAACCAAAATTTTTACTTCTTGATGAACCGTTTGCTGGAGTTGATCCAATTGCCGTAATGGATATTCAAAATGTTATAAAACAGCTTGTGTCTTATGATATTGGTGTGCTTATAACTGACCATAATGTACGAGAAACACTTGATGTTTGTGATAGGGCTTATGTTATTAAAGCAGGGGAGTTACTAGCAAGTGGAACGAGCGATGAGATAGCTAATAACGCTGATGTTCGTACTCACTATCTTGGTGAGGATTATAAACTTTAAATATGGCAGCATTAAGGCAAACGCAATCAGTTGAGAATAAACATAAACTATCTAATACATTAAGAAATTGGCTACCAATACTTCATTCAAGCCTTAGTGATTTAGGTGAGGCTATGGCTCCTTTTATCGATGCAAATCCTGTGATTGAAGTTAAATCTGGATATGAAAAAGATTTTGAAAAAAGTATCCCTAAAAAAATTATAAGTGGTGCCGTAAGCAACTCAAGAACAGAACAAATAGAAGCCTTGACTATACAGTACCGATCTTTATATGAAGTTCTTGATGAACAATTACAGGCTCCACTTTTTCCAACTCCAATATCTCAAAAAATTGCTAATTATGTTGTAGCTAACTTAGATGAAAATGGATATTATGAAGGAAAAACTGAAAAATTTTGCGAAAAAGAGGGGATTAGTTTTGAAAATTTTGAAAAAATTCGTCTTAGATTTGCTCATGTAGACCCAGTTGGTATTGCTGCAGTAGATTTAGCTGAGAGTTTTTTATTTCAGCTTGATAGCTCAGATATAAGCGATGTGGCATATCCTTTAGCCTATACAATTATAAAAAATTTACAAGATATTCATAATTATTCTGATGAAGATAATTTTAGCGAAGTTATGAGAGTTTTAGGGACATTTAAAAATCCACCATCTATTGAGTATCAAGAAGAATCTAGCCAAATTGTCCCTGATCTAATGATATTTTTTGATGAAAATGAAAATATAGAGGTTAAACTAAATGATGCATATTATCCAACTATAAATATAGATACAAACTATGCAGTTGAACACGATTTTATAAAACAAAAGATAAAAGAAGCTAAAAGTCTTGTAGATGCTCTTGATATGCGTAAAGCTACTTTGTATAAAGTTGGACTTATGATAGTTGAATACCAGTATGAATACTTCACAGGTGGTCAGATTATGCCACTAACCCTTAAAACATTAGCAGATGAATTTGGTCATAACCCTTCTACAATATCACGCGCAATTGCAAACAAATATATAGCGTGTGATAGAGGAGTTCTTGCAATGAAAGAGTTCTTTACAACTGCTATAGATGATGATGTGTCAAATGCGGCAATTAAAGAGTTTTTAGTAGGCCTTGTAAAAGCAGAGAATAGAGAAAAACCATTAAGTGATATGAAACTACTTGATTTGATACAAAATAAATTCAAAGTAAAAATGGTTAGACGTACTATTGCAAAATATAGAAAACAATTAAATATAGCAGGTTCAAGTGAGCGAAAAAAACTCTATCATCTCCATTAAAAAACTTCTTGATGTTGAAGTTGAAAAACGAAACAAATTAGATGAAATAAATCTAGATAAATTAGATCCAATACTAATAGCAAAAAGATATAATGACCCAACAATATCACTTATTTGTGCCTTATTCGCCTATGGAAATGTAAAACAAATTGTAAAATTTTTAGATTCACTTGATTTTTCACTTTTAAAAAAGAGTGATGATGATATAAAAAAAACTTTATCAAATCATTATTATAGATTTCAAAAAAGTGAAGATGTTATTGCTTTGTTTATTGCATTAAAAAGATTAAAAAAAACAACAACTTTAGAAGATGTATTTAAGCAAGGTTATTCGGATAATTTTAGTGTAATTGATGGTATAAACTCTCTTGTTAGTACTATTAAAGATTTAAATCCACATACTACACAAGGATACAATTTTTTAATCTCAAAAGTAACTACTAAAACAAAGGGAGCAGGAGCTCTTAAGAGATGGATGATGTACCTTCGTTGGATGGTAAGGGATGATAATATCGATATGGGATTGTGGGATGAAATTGATAAAGCGGACTTAATTATGCCACTAGATACACATACCTTTAAAGTGGGACAAAAATTAGGATTACTAAAAAGAAAAACATATGATTTAGAAGCTGCAATAGAACTTACAAATACTCTAAAAACATTTGATAAAAATGATCCTCTAAAATATGATTTTGCAATTTATAGACTTGGACAAGAAAAAATTATCTAATATTTTTAGCATTATATTTTTTTATAAAATCTAGATTCTAAATCAAGTTTAAAATGATGAAAGTTTGAGTATATAGCTATTTTGTGCTTGAAATAGAATCTAATAGTTAACTAATTAATTTAAAAAGATTTGGGTGTTTTATTTATAACATCCATATGTGAAATTAATCGAAACTAAGTAAATCTTTAGCTTGTATCATATCTTTATCGCCACGACCAGAGATATTTACAATAATTAATTTGTCTTTAATGTTTGGCAATTTTTTTAGGTATGCTATAGCATGTGAAGATTCAAAAGCTGGAATAATTCCCTCTTTGCGAGAAAGCCATACAAAAGCATCTAACGCTTCAGCATCTGTTATATGATCATAACTTATACTTTTATTATCTTTATGAAAAGCGTGTTCAGGACCAATACCTGGATAATCTAAGCCAGCACTAATTGAGTGAGCTTCTAAAATTTGTCCATCTTCATCTTGAAGTAAATAACTCATTTGACCATGTAAAACACCAGGACGACCTTTGTCTAGTGAACAACCATGTTTATCTGTATCAACACCAAGTCCACCAGCTTCAATACCAATACATTCAACACCATCATCTTCTAAAAAGTGTTGAAACATACCAATGGCATTGCTACCACCACCAATACAAGCAATAATATGATCTGGAAGTCTGTTTTCTTTTTCAAGTATTTGTTGGCGTGCTTCCCATCCAATAATAGCTTGAAAATCTCTAACCATCATTGGATATGGATGTGGTCCTGCAACTGTACCAATTATATAAAAAGTATCACGCGCATTTGTAACCCAATGTCTAATAGCATCATTCATAGCGTCTTTTAAAGTTCGTGAACCACTCTCTACAGAGTTTACTTTTGCACCAAGAAGTTTCATACGAAAAACATTTAACTCTTGACGTTCAACATCTTTTGCACCCATGAAGATTTCACACTCTAAGTCGAGTAGGGCACATATAGTTGCAGTTGCAACACCGTGTTGACCTGCGCCAGTCTCAGCTATTATTTTTTTATATCCAAGTCTTTTGGCCATAAGTCCTTGAGCTATAACATTATTTACTTTGTGCGCACCAGTATGATTTAAATCCTCACGTTTAAAATAAACTTTTGCACCAAGTTCATCTGATATATTTTTAGCAAAATATAGTGGACTAGGGCGACCAACATAATCTTTAAGATAATAATTAACTTCACTCCAAAACTCTTTACAAAAGCGGATAGAGTCATATTCTTCTTTTAGTTTTAATAATGCTGGCATAAGTGTCTCAGGGACATATCTTCCACCATGGATATCAAAATGTCCATTTTCATTAGGGTCGAATTTTGAAGCTAATGGTATATACATTAGTTAACCTCTATTAAATTATATACATTAGTTTTTTCTTTTAGATTTTTTATACCATCTAAAAAGGTAAGACCAATTATGAAGCAAGATTCAACACACTCTGCACCAGCTTGACCTATAAGACTAGCAGCGGCATTTGCAGTACCACCAGTTGCGATTAAATCATCAATCAATAAAACTCTAGGATTAGGAATCGCACTAAAAGCATCAATATGTACCTCTATCTCATCAACTCCATATTCCAGAGCATATTTTTCACTTATGGTTGTGTATGGAAGTTTGCCATGTTTTCTAATAGGTACAAAACCAATGTTTAACATTTGAGCTAAAGCAGCACCAAAAATAAATCCACGAGCATCAATTCCAGCAATGTAATCTAAGTTATACTCTTTATATCTTTGATAAAGATGGTTCATTAAAACACCATAAGCCTCTTTGTTGTTTAAAAGAGTTGTAATATCTTTAAATACTATTCCAGCTTTTGGAAAATCTTTTATATCTCTAATTGAGTTTTCTATTATTTTTCTCTCTGCCTTACTAAGTTTCATCTATTTCTCCTATTCTAAAAAATAATTTTATTTTTATAATAATGCATCAATTCTATTTTCTAAAGCTTTAATTTTACCATTTAGGCGGTCAGTTTCTTGCCTATGTTTAGAGTTTCTAGATTTTAAAACTTTTAGCTCATTTCTTAATTTTGTAAGTTCTTCACTCAGTATATCTACATTTCCAAGAGCGCGTTGAAGTTGAATTTGATACTTTCGAATAAGTATCTCTGCTTCTTGAAGTGTTAATTTCATCATATCATTACTTCTTTGTTCTTTGTTAGTTATACTTTTAAAGTAATACATTTTTACAGATAAAAATATTGAAAGTATAGATAGTATTGTTAAAAGTGACCATTCCCAAAACATTATTATTGGTCTCCTTTTTTAAGGAAGTGTACCGCAGGGGCATAATAAATCCCTTGAAAAATTCCTCTCACTTGTATGTTCTGTACCGTTTCTAAGCACATAATAAAAGTTACGTCTATCGGCGAGAAAAAATCACTCTTCATAATACTATCCTTGTATTTCTATCTTTGCTATTCTACCACAATGTCGCCCACCATCAAAACTACCAGCGATCCAAGCATCTATTATTGATTCAGCAACACCTTTACCAACTATACGTTCACCAAAACATAATACATTAGCATCGTTATGACCTCGAGCAACAGTAGCGGTGTAAGCGTCATGACATAAAGCTGCTCTTATCCCAGCGTGTCTGTTAGCTGCCATACTCATACCAATTCCAGAACCACAAATTAAGATTCCTTGTGAATATGAATCTTCCAAAACTGATAAACTAAGTTTATGAGCGAAGTCAGGGTAATCAACTCTATCAGTTGTAAATGGACCTAAATCAACTACTTCATGTCCTTTTTGTTTTAAAAGTTCAACTGTATAATCTTTTAACTCTATCCCTGCATGGTCTGTTGCTATAAAAAATTTCATTTTATTTCCTATGGTGTTAATTTCTTTGATGAGCATAATTTGTTTTGCAAATTATAGCCAGAAAAGAACAAAATTATCACTGCCTTATAATAATAGTTGTAATATGGTTTGAACTGGCAATATTAGTAAATAATCTTTTAGTGGTGTCATTAATACTACTAAGACAATAATAATTCCATACTTTTCATTTTTGTAAAAAAATTCAGCTATTGAGCGCATTTTATGTTTTAATGATAGATGCATTAAAAAATGTGCGCCATCAAATTGTGGTATAGGAAGTAAATTAAATACTGCCAATACGATGTTGATAATTAATAATTGATATACAAATAGATATAAAAATATGTATCCAATACCATCGTTTATTGTAGGTTGAGCCATCGATACAAGAATAACAGAAGCGATAACACCTAATGTAAAGTTGTATACTATTCCAGCCAAATCAACTTGCATAGCACCATTATATCCAGCATTTTTTATAACTGTAGCAGTGTTTATAGGTACTGGTTTTGCCCAACCAAATAAAAATCCACTCTCTCCACCAAGGAGCATTGGTAAAAAGTACATTGTAGCTGGTACTATAATAGTTCCAATTAAATCTATATGTATAATTGGATTTATTGATAACCTACCTGCATTTTTAGCAGTGTTGTCTCCAAATTTATAAGCTACCCAGCCATGCATAATTTCATGACCAACAACAGCTACCATTAGCGCTAAAACAGCAGTTAATATTTTTAATAAATCAATAGATTCCATAGTCATCTTTGTCTTTATGTTTTCTTTCTTCTATAGCTCTATTTAAAATAACGGGGGACTCTAAATCAGTTGGAGTTTTTCCAACTCTGTCCCATCTTATTTCCCAATTATCATCTATTGAAAAATAAACAAACCAAGGAGTACCTTCAATATTTTCATAAGGAACAGTACCCCAAAAACGGCTATCATTTGAATGATCACGATTATCACCCATCATAAAATACTCATTTTGAGGTACTTTTATAGGCGATAGATTAAATATTGGTAATAAGTTTGGATTGCCTGTGTTTATTATTTTATCATCATGATGTATCCCTGAATGATCTTTCATATATGGATTTTTTACCCAAAGTTTATCTGCTAGTACAACTATTTCAGTATCAGCATAATTTTCTTTTATCCACTCATCGCCTTCATTAAAATGGATAAATAAATCTTTATTTAATACAAACAATTCATCTCCAGGGAGTGCTACACATCTTTTTACAAAATGTTGCTTAATATTATGTGGATATCTAAAGATAACAATATCACCACGCTCTGGTGTATCTCCATCAACTAGCTTTAAATCATCACTCCACGGCATGATTGATTGTTCTATAAAAGGAATATGAGGCATTGGGATACCATAAGCGAATTTTTTAGCAAAAAGATGATCACCTATTAAAAGTGAATCTTTCATACTCCCAGATGGGATTCTAAATGCTTGGGCCACAAAAAAGATTATGAAAAGAACAATTATTATTGTCCCAGTCCACGAGTTTGAAAATTTATATGCTTTTTTTATCAGTTTTTTCACTATTTTCTTTCCTGAGCATTTATTTTTGCAGCTTTTAGAGTATTGCTTAGAAGCATTGCTATTGTCATTGGACCAACTCCACCAGGACTTGGTGTGATATATGAGCATTTTTTACTTACATTGGCAAAATCAACATCACCAACAAGTTTTCCATCTTTTGTTCTACTAACACCAATATCTATAATAACAACATCATCTTTTACCATATCTTCTGTTATAAGATTTATAACACCAACACCAACTAGAACAATATCAGCATTTAGTGTGTGCTTTTTTAAATCATCAGTAAATATATGACATATTTCAACTGTAGCATTTGCGTTCAAAAGAAGAGATGCCATTGGTTTACCAACAATATTTGATGCTCCAACAACTACACAGTTTTTACCTTTTACATCTATGTTATACTCTTCTAAAAGCTTCATAACTCCAAGAGGTGTGCATGGAACAAAACCATCTAGCCCAGTTGTTAAGCGACCAACATTAAACGGATGAAAACCATCTACATCTTTGTTTGGAGCAACTAAATCAAGTAATCTTCTCTCATCTATTTGTTTTGGGAGTGGTAATTGAATGAGAATCCCATCAATTGTTGAGTCATTATTCATATTTTGAATAACTTTTTCTATCGCATCTTGGGAAATATTTTCAGGCATATCGTGTGTAATAGAATAGATTCCTACTCTATCACAAGCCTTTTTTTTCATATTTACATAAGTTGCACTTGCTGGATCTTGCCCAATTAACACTACTGCCAAGCCAGGTGTGCAGCCACATTTATCTTTTAACATTTTAACATCAGCTGTAACTTGTATCTCTATTTTTTTAGAAAGTGCTCTACCATCAAGAAGTTGCATTTAAATCCTATAAATAATATTTTAGGTATTATATCGCTTTAATATTAAGAGGAAATTTGATGAGATTTACTATGTTCTTAGTTTTACCATTATTAGTTTATGCAAAAACTTCATTTATAACGCAAATGGAGTATTCGTCGCAACTTTATAAAAACCCAAGAGGTATTGGTTGTGATAGTTGCCATGGTAAAAAAGGTGAAGGTAAGTTAATTGCTACATATAGTCATAAAGGTATAAAAAAAGATTTTCGTGGACCTCCAATAAATTCAATAAAATATGATGATTTTGAAAAAGCTCTTAATAGTTCAAAAAGAGGGATGCCTAGATATTATCTGACTCAAACAGAGATAAAGGCACTTTTTTTTTATCTCCAAGAGATAAAGATTAAAGATGAAAAATAATTTTTCAAGTGCATTGATGCTTTCGTGCCACAACGAAAAGCATCTTATAAAAATTCCACAATTAGAAGCTAATTGTATAATCTTAAACCTTGAAGATGGCGTAAGTATTCAACAAAAACCAATAGCTTTAAAGCTATGTGCAAAATATCTTAAAAAATTAAAAAATAGTTCTAAAATGTTTGTTGTTCGTGTAAATGCTATAGAAGAGGGTGGTCTTGAAGAGATTAAGTACTTAAATGATTTTAAACCAGATGCTATACGCGTCCCAAAAATAAAAACAAAAGATGATGTTCAAAAAGCATTAGATATTTTAGATGATGACATTGAGCTACACTTATCAATAGAAACGGCACAATCTTGGACAAATTTAAGTAGTTTAAAAATAGATGAAAGAGTTACTACCTTTTATTTAGGAATACTTGATATGCTAGCAAGCATGAAACTTCCACACTCTATGATAAATAGAGATAACCCAACTATGCTTTATATGTTAAGTCATTTTTTGATTACATCTAAGAGTATAGGTGTTAAGCCTGTTTCGTTTGTTTTTCAAGATTATAAAAATCTAGAAGAGTTTGATAAATGGCTATTGTTGGAGAAAAAAATGGGATATAGTTCAAAAGGTTGTATATCTCCATCACAAGTAAAACTTGCAGATAAAATTTTATGTAGTGATGAGATTGAACTTAAAAAAGCAAGAAAAATAGTTGAACTGTTTCAACAACAAAGTAAATTAGGGATAACTGGTTTTACAGATGAAGAGTTTGGTTTTATAGATGAACCAATTTATAAAGGTGCTTTAGCACTATTGGAGATGAAAGATGATACAAAAAATTAAAAAATACTCAACAACAAACACATTAGTAATTCTTGGGATTATTTTAGGAATTGCTTTTGGAACTTTTTTACCAGAGTTAGCATTAAAACAACAAGTTATTGGTCAAATGTTTATAAGCTTCTTAAAAATGTTAGTAGTGCCTTTGGTCTTTTGTAGTATATATATTGCGATTATGGGGCTTGGTAGTTTAAATGATTTAAAAACTATTGGTCTTAGAACTATCTCTTTATATCTTTTAACTACTGCGTTGGCGGTTTTGTTGGCAATTGTTGTGATGAACATAGCTCCAATTGGGGAGCCTACACCTCTTGATGGACTTGAGTACGCAAAAGCATCTGAAATAGCACCATTTTCATTTCAAGCAATGATACTTAGTTTTATCCCTACAAATATATTCAACTCTCTATCAGAAGGTTCTATGATGCAAATTATTGTATTTGCAATATTATTTGCAATTGCATCTATGCACCTTCATGCTGATAGACAAGCATTAATGTTAGATTTTTTTACAGGTGTTACAAACGCAATGCTTACAATGGCTGAATGGATTATAAAATTAACACCTATTGGTGTATTTAGCCTTATATCTTATGTTATTGCCGATCAAGGTGCTGGAGTTATCTTAGAGTTATGGAAATATGTTTTAATGGTTTTAATTGTTTTATTTATTCATGCAATTATAACTCTTCCTGCTGTTTTAGCACTTCTTGGTAGAGTAAATCCTTTTAGCTATTTAAGTAATATTCGCGAAGCTCCAATTATGGCTTTTTCAACTGCCTCGAGTGCAGCGACCCTTCCAGTATCTATGCGTATTGCTGAAGATGTTGGTGGAGTTAGTAAAAAGCATGCATCTTTTGTGTTGCCACTTGGTGCTACAGTGTCGATGGATGGAACGGCGGCATATTTAACCATAGCAGTTCTTTATATCTCTCATTTAGCAGGAGTTGACCTTAGTTTTATGGATCAAGTTTTACTTGGGATAACTGTTGTAGCGCTTAGTGTTGGTGTAGCAGCTCTTCCAAGTGCATCGCTTGTGATGATGGTTGTTATTTTAAACCAAATTGGTCTTCCTGTTGAGTATATTGCTTTGATTGTAGCAGTAGATAGAATTTTAGATATGGCAAGGACATCTTTGAATGTTACTTCTGATTTGGTAGTTGTAAAGATTGTAGATCAGATGCAAAAAAAGGTTTGATTTAAAACCAAAAATTAGAGATGTTTTACCTACGAACGGTTGAGTTGAACTTTAAGTGTACCTTTTAGCTAGATACAGCTTGTATTTCAGAAGTATAGCTATTCTCATAGAAGTTTGAATTACCAGCGATAGGCACACTTGTTAGTTCCAATATCTTGTTAGGATACACACTTTCCAAGTCTTCAATTATTTTTTTTGCTAAGCAATATGCGAGGTTAGGAGGTACTGCATTACCAACCATTTTATAACCTGCAGTTACATTTTTATAATAAAATTTATGACTATCTGGGAATGTTTGTATTCTAGCGCATTCTCTAACACTAAGTCTTCTATACAAATGTTCACTATGCGGAACAAATATTCTTTTATTTTGTTCTACAAATTGCATCTTAGGTGCTTGTGGATGTAATGGTGCATGTCTTCCACCTGCTTGTATTGTAAAAGATGGTTCATCCCAACTTCTAACCCTATTTCTAGACATAAACATAGATGAAAAACCACCAGTCATAAATTCATGATTTTCTATTTTACATTTATCACCGTTTGTATAATTTTTTTCTTTTGCAGGAAGCACATTATCTTTTAAATCAAAAATCACATCCTTTAGAAATCGTTTTTTTTCAAACTCTTTTGGAAATTCAAAAATGATATTTAGGTCATTTCTAAACCCGATGAAAAATATTCTTTTTCTATCTTGAGGCACTTTATAATCATGTGCATTTATAAGTTTAAACGACAAAGTATATCCACTATCAATAAAATGATTCTTTATATTTTCTAATGCTTCTTTATGCTTAGGGGCTAACATACCTGAAACATTTTCAGCCAAAAAGAATAATGGTTTTTTATCTCTTAAAACTCTTATAAATTCAAAAAACAGTTGCCCTCTATGGTCTTCTATTCCCCTTGATTTTCCTGCTTCACTCCAGCTTTGACAAGGAGGTCCACCAATAAGTCCTAAAGTATCAGGAATTTCATCTGATGGTATCTTTGAGATACTTCTTCTATCTAAAATAGTATTAGGAAAGTTTTTTTCAAATGTTTCCCAAATTTCTTTATCATATTCATTTGCCCAAATAGTTTTAAAACCTGCTTTCTCAAAACCTAAATCTAACCCTCCAGCACCTGAAAACAGAGATATTATATTCATAACTATACCTTAAAAATTAATAGTTTTGCATCTATCAATTGAACAGGATTATTTGGATTTTTTATTCTTATATTTTGAACTGATACATTCTCATTTTCTAAATTTTTAATAGCTTCTTTATTTTCACTTGGTAAAGATTCATATTTTTCTCTTTTCATTAAACATATTAATTGAAAATCTTTTGTATCATCATAAGTATAAATGTAATTAAAAGTTTTATTAGGATTGTCAATATGCCACATTCCCCTTATTCTTAAATCGGTAATACCTAATGGGTCAACCTTTTTAACTTTTCCTAACTCTTTAGTATCTGTAAATTCTACATCAGGTATTGTACTAATACCGCTTGAAATAGTGGTTTTTATTCTTTCATAAGTCTCTTTATCAGCACAAAAACAATCACCATATACTAACCATAAAGATTTTAAAACAGATTGATTAGTATATCCAATTGCATAGAGCATATCTTTTATAGTCCATTCTTCACACTCTTTACAAGCTTTAGTTATCATTGAGCTATTGGCATAAAGTTTTGCTTTTGGATATGAACTATTTAATACTATTGCACTTTTTTTTGATTCTAGTTTTTTAATTTCTATAGCATCACTATTTCTTAACATTAAATCAGGTGGATTGTTTTTATTACCTTGATAAGAATATATTTCCTCTGATTGTTCTAATTTTATGTGCTCATTGGTTTCATTTATAGTATTTGCAAAAATATCTTTAATATAAGTTTCCAAACCTTCGCCCATATTATTGGCTCTGTTATTACCCTGTGTTACAGTTGTTATATTGATTTGATAATTATTTACTACAGTTATAAATGCTTGTAAAATATTTGCCATGGATTATTCCTTAAAGAATTTATATAATTCTATCTAAAATGACTTATCATTAAAGTTAATATGAAATACACAACAACTTTCTCCAAATTTCAAAAAAATATGTCAAAATACAATATAATTTATCGGCTACTCTGTTTTTGTTGTACTTTTTAGTCTAGTAAATCCATACTGTTTTGAATACTCTCATCTATAAATTTAAAAAGTTCATTTTTATCATTGATAGCTTTTAAATATTCACTTCTATGTTCATTTTCAATAAGTGGTGAAACTATATTATTTTGTATAGCTTGAAAAGCCATTATTAATCTTCCTATTCTTCCATTGCCATCAGCAAATGGATGTACTCTTTCAAATAATATATGAAATTCTGTAATATCTTCTAAACTCATATTATTACTATTAAATTTATAAAGTAGATTTTCAATATCATTGGATATTTTATTAGGTGCTGATAGTTTTATATCTACACCTTTAATATATCTTTCATCTAGTCTATATGCTCCTATTGGTTTAGATATAAACTGTGGTGATACTTTTAAAGCATCTTCAAATATAATTGCATGAATATCTTTTATAAAACTACTATCAATAATATTTTCTTTATTTGTAGCTTCACGAACTATTACATCATAAGCTTTTGCAAATCCTAAGATAACAAGCTGTTCATGTAGTGGCTTGTCTCCAGCAGTATTTCCATGTTCAAGTAACTTTTTTGTTTCACCAAAAGAGAGAGTTGTACCTTCCATTGCATTTGAGTGATGGGTGATTGAGATACGGAGCTGTCTAAAAAGTTCTTCTCGTTGTTTTAGTGTTAAGTTATTTAATTTTTGCATTATTTTAATCCCTTAATTTGAATATTTCTTAGTCTGTACAATTACAAGGTAAACTATTTTCAATATATTCTAAATTTTTATCATTTTTGATTATCTCATAAGATATTTTACCATTCACACCAAAAAAGTTAATAAAAGGATTTTCTTCTTTAGTCTTAATATCCCTTTTTTCAGCTATTAAATCTCTTTGATATTTTTTTTCTATCTTTACCCACCAATCAATATTTTCAGGCGTATCTTTGTCTGTAATAATATCTATTTTAGAAAGTTTATTTCCACCTTTCATAAAACAGTAGACACAATTA
>WFPU01000308.1 GCA_015487435.1 Sulfurimonas sp. | reverse complement strand
GGCTCGGAGATGTGTATAAGAGACAGGATATCTACTTCATACCCCTTTTCACTCCAAACATCGGCAATCTCATTAATTTTAAACTCTTCAGGGTAAAAATACTCTGTAACGATGAGAATTTTTTTACTCATGAATATACTTCAAATATTGTTTATATAAATTTGGATTACTTTTGATAAACTCAATCATCTCTTTTATCATCTCTTCATAACTTGGAATTGTATAGTTGAGTTCTTTCCTCGTATCTATAAAACTCTTATTCACATTTTTACCATCTACAGGAATTATTTCAATAGTTTTATTCGTGTATTTCTTAAAAAGATTAAGTAATTCATATTTATTGATAGATTGATTATTGGTAACATGATACAAACCTGTAATATTATTCTCAATAACTTGTTTAATAATTTTTGCTAATTCTAACGTTGTCACACCAGACCATATAGCTTTTGTAAAACCGTTGATGGTTCCACTTTGCATCATAAACCAATGAAAAAGACCTTCTCCATTCTCTTTAAGCTCAGGACCTATAATAGATGTTCTTAATGTCACATTTACATCATTAATTATTTCACCTAATGCTTTTGTTTTTGCATAAATATCTCGTCCATCTTTTTCATCATTTTCAGTATAGTTTCCTTTATCTCCCGAGAAAACACAATCTGTTGAGATATGAATTAGTTTTGCATCAATACTATCTGCAACTCTTTGTAGTTGATGGGGTAAATATGCATTAATATAAATTGCATTTTCAACATCACTTGATCCTTTGATTAGAATTCCTATGCAATTCACAACTATATCAGGCTGAACCTCTACTATTGTTTTTTCAAGCATTTTTTTATCAGTAACATCTAGTATAAGAGTCTCTTCTCTTAATTTTTTTCTATATGAGATATCAATAACTTCATACGAATCAAAGTTTTGCAAATAGTTCACAACCTGGTGCCCAAGCATACCAGTAGATCCGAGGACTAATACTCTTGTCTTCATATTAATATTTTTTCCACACTGTTCTATTTATGTAGTCAATATAGCTGACTATGATTCTTACAACTTTTTTTGAAACATTATCAGTATCATAATCTCGGACTAAATTCATAGGTACTTCTTTAGACTGTTCTACTATTATATCTACAGAATTTATAATATCATCACTTTTAAGCCCGGACATTATGAGTGTACCTTCATCCATGCCTTCCGGTCTCTCGTGAGCTTGTCTGATTGTTATTGCAGGAAATTGTAACAGTGATGACTCTTCAGTTATAGTACCACTATCTGAAATAGCACAATAAGCATTTTTCTGTAAAGCTATATAATCAAAAAAGCCCAATGGTTTCATAAATTCGATTAGTGGATGAAAATCCTGTTTTCCCAAAGTCTCTAATTTTTTCCTTGTTCGAGGATGTGTAGAGACTATGACTCTTTTATTATATTTTTGTGCTATTTTATTTAATGAGTCTAATAAATCATTAAAATTTTGTTCACTGTCAACATTTTCTTCTCTATGCACACTTACAATAAAAAAATCTTTCTTTTTTAACTGTAATCTTTCTAAAACATTTGATTTTTCTATGTCTTGTTCATGGTAATTTAACACCTCAAGCATTGATGAACCAACTTTGATAATAGTCTCAGGTCGTATACCTTCATCTATGAGGTATCTTCTAGCATGTTCTGTCAAAGTCATATTGATATCACTCAGCTGATCGACAATCTTTCTGTTTATCTCCTCTGGTACCCGCTGATCAAAACAACGGTTTCCTGCTTCCATATGAAAAATAGGAACTTTTTTCCTCTTTGCTGAGATAACAGATAAACAGCTATTTGTATCACCATAGAGCAAAACCGCATCAGGTTTTACTTCATCAAGCAGCTTATCAGACTTACTAATTACATTTGCTATAGTCTCAGCTGCATTTTCTGCAGCTGCATTTAAAAAATAATCTGGTTTTTTAATTCCCATATCTTTAAAAAAGACTTCATTAAGCTCATAGTCATAATTCTGACCACTATGCACAAGTATATGTTCTGTGTACTTTTCAAGTTCTGCAATGACACGACTTAATTTTATGATTTCAGGTCGAGTTCCCACTATTGTCATTATTTTTTTCATTATATAACACCGAACTCTTTTAGATTTTCTTGTATCTCTCGGAGTTTAAGCAACATCTCTTGCATCTCTTCTTCATTCAACCGATATGTATTGTGAGAGTGATAATCTTCCGCTTCAGTAATCACTTCTCCCTCAACAAAATATTTATTGTAATTCAGATCCCTGCTATCAGATGGAATTCTATAATACTTTTCCATATCTTCGGCGTTCACCATCTCTTCTCTAGTGAGCAACGTTTCATATAACTTCTCACCATGTCTCGTTCCTATGATTTTCACAGTGTGTTCTGGATGATGTAAAAGATTTTTCAAGCTATGTGCTAAAAGTTCAACCGTAGCTGCCGGTGCCTTTTGTACAAAAATATCACCGTTTTTTCCATTTTCAAAAGCAAACATAACCAAATCTACTGCATCATCCAGACTCATCATAAATCGTGTCATATTTGGGTCTGTAATAGTAATATCTTCACCATTGCGGATCTGATTTATAAAAAGTGGAATAACAGAACCACGACTAGCCATAACATTACCATATCGAGTACAACAGATTACAGTCTCACTATCATCAAGATTTCTACTTTTTGCGACAGCGACCTTTTCCATCATCGCTTTACTTATCCCCATCGCATTTATGGGATAAACTGCTTTGTCTGTACTGAGCACGATGACTTTTTGAACTTTATTTTTAATCGCGACATTTAAAATATTTTCAGTTCCAACTACATTGGTCTGAACTGCCTGCATAGGATAGAACTCACAAGAAGGCACTTGCTTGAGTGCTGCTGCGTGAAATACAAAGTCAACATCACGCATAGCATCCTCAAGCGAGTTTATATCACGAACATCACCAATATAAAATTTCAACTTCTCATTATTATATTTTTTACGCATATCATCTTGTTTTAACTCATCACGAGAAAAAATTCGTATCTCTTTTATATCTGTATCTAAAAAATTACGAAGAACAGCATTCCCAAATGAACCTGTCCCTCCTGTAATTAATAATATTTTATTTTTGAACATTTTCAACTACCTTTTTACATATATTTAAATACTCAGCTGCTCTTTCTTTTGATGATGGCAACTGATTAACCACTTCCAAACCATTTAAAACTAATTTTTCATATATTTTTTTATCAGAATATATCTTTTTTATTTGCATCATTATATCACCAATATCATATGGATTAAAATATAAAGCAGCATTTTGACAGACTGTTATAGCAAATGCGTAGTTTGAAGTTAAAATAGGTTTTTTCATTACCATAGCTTCAGGATAAGATGCTGTAAAACTTTCAATCAAGGTTGGAAGGAACAATGCATCACATTTAGAATATACATAGGGACATTGTTCTAATTTAACTGGACCGATATTAATAATATATTCTTTCACATCTGAAAAATACATGTCAATAAGTTCATCGGGCAAAGTTAAAACAAATTTTATTTTGAATGCTTCTCTTTTAATTAAAGGCACCAAATCATTAATTAAGTCTAATCTCTTATGCGGATAAAATGAAGATATAGTTACAAACCAGAATTCATCTTTTGACTTATTAGGCAATAAATTCAAATCGACAATCTCTTTCTTAAATATTGAATCATATTTACTGGAAACAACACTCATAATATCTAGTGGTTTATCAATAAATTTTGCAAATCTTTTTTTCATATCCTCTGTTTGCAATATATAAAAATCAGCATTATTTTTCAATAATAATCTATGATATGCTTTTTTTAGCTCAAACTTTATTCTCTCTGGCAATTTCATCATTTGAAAATATGGGGAATCGTCATACAAATAAAGACCATTCGCAAACCCCATGATATGCTTTGACCTTGGTTTCCAATATGTTGGACCAAATACAGAAAAAACACAATCAGGTTGTATTAACTGTTCTGTTTGATCCAATAATCTAATGGTTTTATCAAACATAATAAATCTACTTGGATTAGCAAAAGAATAAAAAATAAAGTTTACGGGGAATTGTTCTCTTTCTATCTCTTTATTAATTGATGGTGACAAAAAAACATGAAATTCATGCTCTTTAAAATAAATGCAATTTCTAATAAAAGAAATAGCAACTTGCAGTGCTCCACCAACTTTTAAATTTGTAGTATTTATAATGATCTTCATTTTAGTTTGACAACTCACTTATTAAATAATCTTCTACATCCATAAATGTTGAGGTGTCTACAATATGATTCAACAAACCAACATCAGCAATCGAAGCACTAATTTCCTCACGATATATATTTTTCGTTTCAATATCTATACCT
>WFPU01000307.1 GCA_015487435.1 Sulfurimonas sp. | reverse complement strand
TACATATTATCCGCAGTCATTGGAAAATAGAAAATTCACTCCACTATGTTAAAGATGTAGCCTATCAAGAAGACTTCGATAGAACGAGAACGGGACAAATTCCCCGTATTAAAACTTTGATTAGAAATTGTGCAATTAACTTACAGAGTATCAATAAAATTACAAACAAAACGCAATCGAGAAAATTATTCGCTTGGGGTATGTTGGATGTTTTTAGTTTAAGGAGTTCTTAGTTTTGAATTACCGTGTTAATGGATAACATTTTATACTCCTACTACTTTTTTGATATTATATCTAAAATATAGTCTATTTTAAATTATTTTACTTTTATCCCAAATCAATCCATACTCTAAACTCTACCCTACCGCTGTAAAAAAAAGATTATTTTTTTCACAAAAATACCACCAAATCAGGCTAAGAAATCATTTTCTACATATTTTAGCTCCAAATGTGTTTATAGTTTGATACTTTTTTGCATATTCATAGATTTTTTGACAATAATATCCTGTAATCAATTTTGAAATATATTGATTCTTCCTAAACTTGTCTATTGTCATTCTAAACTCGTTTCATAAGCTCTATATCTGATATTTTCTAATAATTTTTTAAACTCTTCATTCACTTTGAGAATTACTTTTCTTGCATGTATCACTACTTTGCCTGCAATGTTGTAGAGTTTGTATCGTATTGTTTTAACTGTATGTTTTTGAAGAGATGAGTCTAATATCTGTTTAAAAAGTAAAAAGAGATTATATGCCAATGCTCCAATAGAAAAGTAAAAAGAGTTAGCTTCAAAGTTTGATGTTGGAAGGTAGCTCATATTAAAACCGTTTTTAAGTTCTTTGATTTTATTCTCACTTGTTTCACCTCTTTGACGGTGAAGTTTTACAATCTCCTCTGCACTTAAATCATTATCGTTTGTAGCTATACAGTAATATATTTCATCTTGATACTTTTCTAACACTTTTGGGTCTATATACCCCTCTAGTGTAGGGAGTATCGGGGTTATGTCTTTTTTTACTACTATCATCCTAAATGCATTTTCCGTATTATTCATAGTGTGACAAAACTCTGATATTTTTTCTCTTTTGGAGAACTCTTTAAAGTCATCATCTTCTAAATTATTGATAGCTTCCCATACACTCTTATCTTTTCTTCCTGAGATTGTAAAGAGAATATTCTCTTTATCGCAATAGTTAAATATCTCTGCTTGGTATCCTGCACTATCTATTCTTACTCTATCAAACTTTACTCCGTGTGGAAGTTGAAGTTGGCACTGTTTAATAAACTCTAAATTCTCATTTGCCGGTGCCTCGTTACCCTCTCTGAAATCTACATCTATTACATATCCACCGTTTATATGACCGATCATAGGCATATAACCGGGTGCTCCTTTGTATGAGTACTTTGCCGTATTTTTATGAGCTTCAATAAAACTAGCATCTATATCTAAAGTCAACTCTTCATTTTTAATACTTTTTAAAAATCTTTTGAGAAACTGTTTATTGATTTTCTTGATTGCATCTTCTCCATCCGTTCCATGTTTATGAAGATATTTAGTAAATGCTCCTGCTGTTGGAATTCTATCTATTTTTAGCAGTTCTTTGAGTGCAATATCAAATCGTATTTCTTTTATATCATCAAGCACTCGTCCTCCGCTATGGAGCATTAATATAAGGGGATAGATAAATTCAAACGGATCGTATCCGTTTGGGTGTTTAGCTAAAGGAATATTAGAGTTACAAAGTTTCTCTAAACCCATACCTTTAAGATACTCTCCAAATATTGCTACACCTGCTCTTGGTGTTAATTTTTCATCTGTTGATTCTATATCAAAGTTTAATATTGTTTGCACTATAATTACCTTTCGTTTTTGAAAAAGTCGCACCCGTTAGGTGAAAATTTTAGGTGTGGCTTTTTCGCTTTAAAGTACCTAATTATAGAGTAATTTAGCTTGTTGTTTTATTTGGTATGGATTTATTAGGGATTAACATAATCGCTACTTTTGAAAAAAGAAGAGAAAAAGATAGATTAAATGGCGGCTTTATCAAGCAAGCAGAAAAAACAGAAAAATCAGTTTAAGTGTAGAATAAGAAAATGCATAGAATAGTGCCTCGTATAATACAAATGTAGCATTTATGCTATCATAACAAAAGTGCTTGTTAGTGTGCGACAGATCAGAATGTTGCCGAAGCGTTTATTTATATAAACAGCTTGAGGGTCAGTGAGATGGTTGCACCAAAGCCTAAGTAGCGACAAAATCAAGCAGATGTGCTTAGATCGTATTTACG
>WFPU01000306.1 GCA_015487435.1 Sulfurimonas sp. | reverse complement strand
ATATTTATCTTTTTGTTTATCTTGTTTTATTAAAATTTTTGAGACTTTTGTGAGTAGTTTAGTTATAAGGGAAAATTCTTCAGAAAAATTAGAAGATATATAGTTATCTTTTTTCTTTTTGGTTAAAGCTTTTAAAAATAGTACAATTTTTTTAGTCTCTTCTTGAATTTGCATATTTATTTTATATGCAACTATAAAGATTGATATAAAAAATATCGCAACCATACTTAAAACTTGAAGTCCAAGCGTAATTATTTGTTCTTTTACGCTTTTTAGCTCTTTTGCAAGCCTTATATATAAAACTTTTTCATCAATAGTATATTTTTTTACTACATATAAAAAATCTTGTTTTATAGTTTTTGAAGTCCTTATTTTAAATCCAAAGTCTTCATCTTTTGCTTGAATAATTTCATCTCTATATTTATGATTATCCATAATAAATTTATCTTTATGAGACTCTGCTACTATGTCGCCATTTTCTGAAATTATTGTTAGTCTAGTGCCAAGTTTATCTTTTATTTCCTTTGCTAAATTATCAAAATTTGTTTTATTGTTTATACTAAGTGCTATTGTTTTAATATTTTCTTGTAATAATATTTTTGCATTTGTTATATAAAGGTCTTTAATCCAAAAATATATGATAGCACCAACCACTAAAAATAAAATTATAAAAAGCGCTAAAAATTTTTTAAATATTATCTGGTGAAATTTTAGCAAAGAATATATCCCTCACCTCGAACAGCTTGAATATAGTTTTTACTTCCATCTGGATCAATTCGCTCTTTTAATCTTTTTATAGCTACATTTACAGTTTTTACCTGCTTGTTAAGGTTATTGTCCCATACCTTTTCAAGTAAAATTTCACGAGAAAGAAGCACATTCTCATTTTTCATAAACTCTAGAAGTAAATCATGTTCTAAATGGGTTAGTTTTATCTCTTTATCATCTATAGAGAAGATTTTGTTTGAAGAGTTGTATCTAATATCTTTAAATTTCATAATATCTAAAGTTTTAGAGGTTCGTTTTATTAGGGCTTTTACTCTTGCTTTTAACTCATTAAGGTTAAAAGGTTTTGTTATGTAGTCGTCTCCTCCATGCTCAAATCCCTCTAGTATATTTTCGCTTGAATCTTTAGCACTTACATATATTACAGGTTGATTGTAGCCAAGAGTGCGGATAGATTGGATAAATTTTGTTCCCTCCATAGAAGGAAGATTTCTATCCATTAGGATTAAAGATACATTATCTTCATCTAAAATATCTTTTACATTTGTAGTATCTACACATGTAATAACATCATATCCCTCCTTTGAGAGGGCATACTCCATTAAATCTAAAATATCTTCTTGATCTTCTACTATAAGGATTGTTTCATTCATAAAGTTATTTTATCTAAATGTTGATTACGAAATGGTTACCATCTCTTTAGCATTTAATATAACCTTCTGTTGATTCTTATTTTTTAGAGTAATTAATGAAATAATTGCCTTTTTGCACATCTTTATCAACGCCATTTCCAGTTAAAAAAAGTGTACCTAAATTATGCCGAGCTATTTTTCCCTCTTTTATAATAGCCTCTTCAAAAAACTTGATTGCTTCCAAATCTTCTTCGCTTGTACCCATATTTTTATAATAAGCAAGAGCGATGGTTAGTAGTACTGTTTCATCATCTTGATTAAATGTTTTAGCAAGTAAAGTAGCTGCTTTTTTATAGTCTTGAGTTATGTCATCACCTCTTAGATAAAGAAAACCTAACATAAATTGTGATTCAAATTCACCCTCACTAGAGCCTTTTTCCCAAAACTTAACTGCAGCTGAGATTTCATCATCTGAATAAGCTTCATCACCTTTTTCATAATAATTTGCATTTAATGCAGCTACTAAACATGCTACAGTAATGATATATTTTAACATTAATACACTTCCTTTATTCATATACTTATGATATATGCAATTATATACATTACTCTCTTAAAATATAATGATTATTTTTGGAAATTTCCACCAATTTGTATATATACTAACAAATTAGCTATACTTGATGCCCTGTCAGCTATTTTTCCACTTTTTCTTAATGCTCTAAGCATTCTATAAAATTTTTCAAATTCATCTAATTCTTTTGCAAGATTATGTAGATTTGCTTCAACCATCTCATATAGATCATCAGTTTTATTCTCTTCTATTAAAACATCATTATAGCACTCTTGTATCTCATCTGAATCATCAATATTTATCATATTGATAGTTGTTTTAATAGCTTTTACCGTTGATGTTTGCATTGGAAGCGTGTACTCTTTAATAGTTTTTGTATCCACATCTGCACAAACGTCTGTAAAACCTTTGATAAAACTTCTTGTATTTGCACATGCTCGTGATAGTTCATTTGTTATTTTCATATATGCAACAACACGTCTTAAATCTCTTGCTTCTGGTGTATACAATGCTAAAACTTTTATGATTTCATTGTCAATTTCATCAGTTTTAGAACTTATGTTTTTAATGAAACCTTTTGCTTCATTAAATTTATCAGTATTACAATCTTTTAATGCCTCTAAAATTAATTCATTTGCACTAAGTAGACCATTTCCTATATCTGAAACTTTGTTTTTAATATTTTCTAAAGAATTTGTAAAATTTTGTAACATTAACCGAATCTCCCTGTAATATAATCTTCTGTTTGTTTTTCTTTAGGATTTAAAAAGATGTTTTCAGTTTTATCAAACTCTATTAAATCGCCTAAATACATAAATGCTGTGTAATCACTTATACGAGATGCTTGTTGCATATTATGTGTAACAATAGCGATACTTACATCTTTTTTTAACTCAACTAAAAGCTCTTCAATTGCTCCTGTTGAAATTGGATCAAGTGCAGATGTAGGCTCATCAAAAAGTATAACCTCTGGTTTAACAGCAACTGCTCTTGCTATACATAAACGCTGTTGTTGTCCACCTGATAATCCCATTGCTGATTTGTTAAGTCTATCTTGGACTTCTTTCCACAAAGCTCCATCTTTTAGAGCTTTTTCAACTCGTCCCTCAAGTTCAGATTTATCTTTAATTCCAGCAATTTTAAGCCCATAAGCTACATTATCAAATATGCTCATTGGAAATGGTGTTGGTTTTTGAAAAATCATCCCTACACGTTGACGAAGTTGTATAAACTCATTCTCTTTTTTTATATCTAAAATGTTTTCCATCTTTTGCGTGTCAGCCTTAAGAAGTTCAATAATCCCATCATACTTATTCCCCGGATACAAATCATGGATACGGTTCATACTTCTTAATAGAGTTGATTTTCCACAACCACTAGGACCAATTAGAGCAGTGATTTTATTTTTTCTTATTTTCATATTTATATTTTTAAGTGATGGATGATCAACACCTGGATATGTAAATGAAAAATCTTTTATATTCATTACTGGCATATTACTTTTTCCTTAATTTTATTGCATAAAATGAAGGGAACCATTCATTTATTATTACGCAATCGGAAGTAATTCCGTTTGCTACGCTAACGCTAAGTTCTCTTCGGCAGAGTGCCCATTGTACTAGTACAATTTTCATGATTTTTTATTTCGAGTAAAAAATCTACCCGCTAAATTGATTGTTAAAACCAAAACTGTAAGTATAAATGAAGCAGCCCAAGCTAAATCACGACTAGATTGTTCAGGCTCATTTGCTAAATCGTAAATACTGACGGTAAGTGATGGAAAACTTTCAGTTAAATCAAGACTAAAATAGTTTGAAGTCTCAGATGTAAAAAGCAAAGGAGCAGTTTCCCCAATTATACGAGCAAATGCAAGTAAAATACCAGTCATAATTCCAACTTTAGCAGCTTTTATAACGATATCAATTATTACCTTATATTTTGAAGCACCTAGTGCTATTCCAGCTTCGCGAAGTTCTCTTGGAACTAGAGAGAGCATATTATCAGTAGTATTAATCACAATTGGTAACATCATTATAGCTAAAGCGATGGCGCCTGCAAAGCCACTAGTACCACCAGTTGGCACAACAATAATTGCATATACAAATGCACCAATAACTATTGATGGTGCTGACATCATTATATCACTAAGATTACGAATAACTTCAGCATATTTTCCACGACCATATTCTTGTATATATATTCCAGCAACCATACCAAGGGGTATACCAATGGCTGCGGCAATTCCAGCTAAAATAAACTGTCCAATAATTAAGTTACGCAATCCTCCATTAATTAGATCATTTAAAAATAAAGTGAAATGAAAAGAGCCAAGACCCTTTATGAAAAGTGTAACTAAAATCCAACCTAAAAATGCAAGACCAATTAGTGCAGATAGTGTTGATAGACCTAAAACAATTTTATTTATAAGTAAACGCATTAGCTAGCCTTTTTTAAAAAATATAGTTTTGCAATAGATATAATTGTAAAACTTATTACAAACAAAATAAGTGCTAGATAAAACAGTGAACTTTCACCCAGTCCACTTGCCTCACCAAAATTATTTGCCATCGCAACAGGGATAGATATTGTTGGGGAATTTATGGCAGTTGGAAGTGCAAAAATTGAACCAATTAAAAAAGCAACTGCCATAGTCTCTCCCAAAGCTCGCCCAAGTGCTAAAATGATTGAGCCGATGATTCCAACTTTAGAATATGGAAAGATGATATCTTTTATAACTTCAAATTTTGTAGCACCCATCGCGTAAGCTGATTCTTTAAGTACATCTGGAGTTGTGTTCATGCTGTCTCTTGTGATTGCTGCCATAAAAGGAAGAATCATAACACCAAGAACAAGCCCAGCTGTTAAAAGTGAAACTTGATAACCACCAACTAAATCAGCGATAATAGGAGCAAAATAATATAACCCCCACATACCAAAGATAATACTTGGAATTGCCGCTAATAATTCAATAGCGATACCAATAGGGTAGGCAATGTTTTTAGGTGCAATTTCTGATAAAAATACAGCTATACCCATAGCAATAGGAAGTGCAAAAATTAGTGCTATAAGTGTAGTTAGAATTGTTCCAACTATTGGAACAAGGGCACCATAGTCTGTAAATGTTGTTTTTATATCTTCATTAAAGAGCATGTCATCTTCATCAATAATAATATCGTCTTCATCATCGATCATTATGTCATCTTCATCTGAAAACAAATCACTCTCTAAGTTGAAATCTTCGATTTCATTAACTTTTGAATTTTTAATAGTTTCATTAGAGCTTTTTGCATCTATCTCTATACTTATCTCTTTATTCCAGTTTGGGTTTGTAATAAATCCAATTCCAAATTCATTTATTGCATCTTTTGAAGCTAAAAATAGAGTTATAAAGATTCCAATAAGAATGATAAATACAAGTGAAGCACTTGATAATGAAAGATTACGAAAGATTTTTTCCATGTTTATTACCCTTAAATTAATTCGGGATTGTATGAAATTTTGATTACATATTGGTTACAAAGTTATAACAGGCGTGCCAAACAGGAGAGAATGGCACTTTTGTCATCTTAAACTTGATTTAAGATCTAAATTATGAAATAAATCTATTTGATACCTTTAGTATCCCAATAAGTTTCAATCTTTGTAATTAATTCTTTTGGTAGTGGAACAAAACCTAAGCTTTTTGCAATCTCTTGAGCATCTGTATAACACCAGCGATAAAATTTAGTTATATCTTTATTGATTTCTGGTTTTTCAGAAGGAACAAGTATAAATGTAGCCGCTACCATTGGATATGAATCAGCACCTTTTGGGTCTGCTATGATTGAGTAAAAATCTTTTTTAGGATCAAGTTTAGCTTTTGCAGCTGCTGCTTGAAATGATTTTAAAGTTGGTACTATGTAGTTACCAGCTCTATTTTCAACGCTTGCCATTTTAATGTCGTTGTTTTTAGCATCAGCGTAATCAATATAACCAACAGAATAAGCAGTTTGTTTTAGTAATGCAGCAACACCAGAATTGGTTTTACCACCAATATGTTGATTACCTGGCCAACTTAAAGCTTTTTTGGCACCATAAGCTTTTCTCCATCCCTTACTAGCCTTGCTTAAAAAATATGTAAAGTTATAAGTAGTACCACTTCCATCAGCACGGTGTACAAATGTTAGAGCTTTATGTGGCAGTTTTACCCCTGGATTTGCTTGAGCTATAACTTTATCATCCCAAAATTTTACTTTACCAGCA
The DNA here is from genome assembly GCA_015487435.1 of Sulfurimonas sp. Lineage (GTDB taxonomy): Bacteria > Campylobacterota > Campylobacteria > Campylobacterales > Sulfurimonadaceae > Sulfurimonas. The sequence goes on along the minus strand of WFPU01000306.1, from coordinate 6,184 downwards.
GCTATCGCCACAATAGCCTTACGAGAAAGTTTCAAATCTTTTACATCTGGAAGATTGTATCCCATAGTGATAGCACCAACAACAGCAGGAAATTGGTAAAGACCAGCAGCTTTTAATGCTTTAGGGCTTAATGGTTTATCAGTCCCAGCAAAATCAACAGATCTTGCTTTTGCGTCTTTAATCCCTTTTGATGATCCTTTTTTAATATAGTCTATTTTAATTCCAGTCTCTTTATTATAAGCTTTAATCCATTTTTGATATACACTATATGGAAAAGAAGCCCCACTACCTTTTATTATATCACTCGCATATATAGTAGTAGCAGTTATCGCACTTGCTAATGCTATTGTTAACATTTTTTTCATTTTGTTTCCTTATGTAAGTAAGTTATTTATGCTCACTTACTTATAAATTTAAGATGCTGAAATTATAAATATGTTCGGTGTCAAATTGGTTACATTTTAATTTTATTATGTAATTATTATGTAATCAATATATTGTATACTTTCATCATAAAATAAAAAAGGATAACAAAATGATTAAAAAAATCGTTCTTTCGAGCTTAGCTGCTTTAACTTTAACAACAACTGCAATAGCTGATGATACTACTTCGGTATTTGCTAAAGCAGATAAATTAAAATTTAGTGGTACACACTACCTAGGTTATACAGGCAAAAATGTTGACGGTGGAGATAATACTGGTAGTTTTGAAATGCGTCGTAACTATCTACAAGTTAAAGCGTATTTACTTGAGGATCCTAAAGATTATCTTCGTGTTACTTTAGATGGGGTTTATGATGGTACTGGTAAAGCAACTATGTATGTTAAGTATGCTTATCTTTATTTAAATGAAATTCTTCCCAACACTGGTGTTGAAATAGGTATGGTTCACAGACCTTGGGTCGACTATGAGCAGTATCAAGGTTGGATGATGCGTTCAATATCTAAAGTTTTTGCAGAAGCAAAAGAAGCTTCAGCTCTTACAGGCTCTGCTGATTTAGGTTTTAACCTAAAAACTAAAACACCTTACTTTACATCTGAAGTAGGTGTATTTAATGGTGAGGGGTACAAAGGCACTGAAAATGGTGCTGGAGTATCTGTTGAATGGAGAGCAACTGTTGCAGCACTTGGTAATGGTGAAAAAAAGAGAAAACAATTAAAAGACAGCTACTTTGATGCATCATTTTTTGGTCAATATAATATGAAAAGTTCTGATAATTTAGATTCTAATGGTAACGAAAAAGATTTTACTACTTATGGACTTCATACAGTATATAATGCACCATTATTTTTGATTGCGGGACAATATATTATTGCTGATAATGATTATAAAGCAACAAGTAAATTTAATGGAGATGGTTACTCTGTAAATGGTACATTTCGTTTTGGTGAGAAAAAACAATACTCTGTAATATGTCGTTATGATGTATGGAATTCTGAAAAAGAATCAACAGGAGTTGAACAAACTACAAACAATACAATTTATGGTGTAACATGGCAACAAAATAAAAATGTTAAATGGTTGCTGTCTGGTCAAAATTATGTAGCTGAAGATGGAAGAGATTATAAAGGTTACAGTGCTTCTGATTGGACTTCTGCAATGTTAACTGCTGAAGTTAAGTGGTAAGAAACTAACAAGTTATAAATTTCATATTATTCTCGCAAAGTCTATCTTTTTAGGCTTTGCACCTGTACTTCTATTCATACAAAATATCCTCAAAATACAATATTAATACAATATAAACACCATTTTAGATAAAATACAATAATTTTAATAGATAGATATATGGAGAATAAATGGACGCAGCCAAATATATTTGGATGAATGGAGAATTTGTAGCATGGGATGATGCTAAAATTCATGTTCTTTCACATACATTACATTATGGAAATGGTGTAATAGAGGGAACTAAAGCTTATAAAACAGAAAAAGGATACGCTATTTTTCGTTTAAATGAGCATACTTTAAGACTAAAAGAGTCTGCTAAGATGACTCTTATAGATATACCTTATTCGGTTGAGGAGATGAATCAAGCGCAAATAGAATTGATAAGAAAAAATGAGTTTACAGGGAACAATGTATATCTTCGACCTTTTGCATTTTTAGGTTATGGCGTAATGGGAGTTTATCATAAAGATGCTCCAGTTGAGACTGTAATGAGTGCTTGGGAATGGGGTGCATACCTTGGAGAAGAGGGTCTTCGTAAAGGGATTAAACTTAAAATTGCTTCAATGACAAGACCAGCTAACACTTCAAATATGGGTAAAGCAAAAGCAACTGCTAATTACTTAAACTCTCAAATGGCAAAGTATGAAGCTATTGATTGTGGGTATGATGAAGCACTTCTTTTAGATGACCAAGGTTATGTAGCAGAAGCTAGTGGGGCTTGTTTTTTCATGATTAAAAATGGAGAGTTAATAACTCCACCAAATGACAACTCTTTAGCATCTATAACTCAAAAAATGGTTATAGAGATGGCTGAAGACTTTGGTATAAAAGTTACTCGTCGTCGCATTACAAGAGAAGAGGTATATGTTGCAGATGAAGCATTTTTAACAGGAACAGCAGCTGAGATAACTCCAGTTGCAATGGTTGATGCTAGAGATATTGGCTGTGGTTCACGTGGTGAGATGACAGAAAAAATTCAGTCAACTTATTTTGATATTGTATTTGGTAGAAATGCTAAATATGAGCACTATTTAACATATATAGATTAGATTATAAATGCTCGTAGGAAATACTCTTGGGGTGTAGGTTGAAAATGACAATTTTAGTTTTGTCATTCCGTGCTTGACACGGAATCTAATAAACAAAACAAAAGGAATATAAATAATGAAGGAAAATATAAAAATGGCATCAGATATGAACGATTATTTTAATAAGAAAAAATCACAGAGCAGTGGCAGTGGTGGAGGTTCAGGCGGAAGTTCTGGCGGTGGTAGTGGAGGAGGTGGAGGAACAGGTCCTCAACTTCCAAAAATAGATTTTAACATGAGTGGTAAAAAAGGTATTATTTATTTCGTAATTGCTATAATAATTTTATTTGCTTTAGCAAAACCTTTTACAATTATTCAAGAGGGAGAGCGTGGTATTTTAAGTACAAATGGTAAGTATCAAGACCAAGCACTACTTCCTGGACTTCACTTTATCATCCCAGTTATTCAAAAAGTTTATGTGGTTGATACAAAAGTTCGTATCATTAACTATGCTTCTCGTATAGAATCAAATACTGGTGCTTCAGGTATTGCTGCTAAGCCAGCAATTACAGTTCTTGATAAGCGTGGTCTTCCAGTTTCGATCGAGCTTACTGTTCAGTACAGACTGAACTCTCAGTTTGCAGCACAAACAATCTCTAACTGGGGATTTTCTTGGGAAGATAAAATCATCAATCCTGTTGTAAGAGATGTTGTTCGTAATGTTGTTGGTAAGTATGATGCAGAGTCACTTCCACAACTTAGGAATCAGATAGCGGCAGAGATAGATAAAGAGGTAAGACTAAGTGTAACAAGTCTTAAAAATTCACCAGCAGATTTACAGTCAGTTCAGCTTCGTGAAATTGGGCTACCAACAAAAGTAAGAGAGCAAATAGAGCGTGTTCAGGTTGCTAAGCAAGAGGTTCAAAAGGCTGAACAAGATGTACAAAGAGCAAAACAAGAAGCACTAAAGCGTGCTGAAGAGGCTCGTGGTATAGCTCAAAAGAAAAGAATTGAAGCTCAAGGTATAGCAGATGCTGTAACAATCGAAGCAGATGCAAAAGCAAAAGCAAATATTCTTATCTCTAAATCATTAACTACAAAACTTTTACAGTTGGAACAAATTCAAGTTCAAGGTAAGTTTAATGAAGCTCTTCAAGTAAACAAAGATGCAAAAATATTCTTAACACCTGGTGGTTCAACTCCAAATATTTGGGTTGATATGAAAAATAATCATCAACAAAAAACTTCTGTTAAGTAGTAAGTAAAATATGCAAGATACAATAAACAGAATTGATTGGCAAAAGGTTGACCTTTTGCCAGTTATTGTTCAAGACAACGCAAATAACGAAGTTCTAATGATGGCTTATATGGATAAGCAAGCATTAGAACTTTCGCTTTCTACAAAAATAGCACATTATTTCTCTAGAACTAAACAACGTATCTGGAAAAAGGGTGAGAGTAGTGGACATATCCAAAAAATTCACTCTTTTAGTGTTGATTGTGATAATGATACTTTGCTTATTAAAGTAACTCAAGAGGGTGTAGCTTGTCACACAGGTAGGCGTTCATGTTTTTTTACAGAGTTAGAATCTGGCAAAGCCAATTTTGAAGTTGAAATAGACACAGATATTATGTATGGAGTGATAGATACTCTCTATCATACAATTTGTGAGCGTAAAAATGCAGACCCTGAGAGTTCATGGACAGCAAAACTGTTTGCAAAAGGTGACAATACTATACTAAAAAAAGTTATAGAAGAAGCTGGAGAATTTACCTTTGCATATAAAGATGATGATGAGTCAGAGATAATTTATGAAGCAGCAGACTTAACTTACCACATATTGGTCGCACTTGCATCTAAAAATATATCTCCAGATAGGATCAAACAAGAGCTAGCACGAAGATTTAACATGAGTGGAATAGCTGAGAAAAATTCAAGACAAGGTGCCCCTTAAGAGGGAATAATTAAAAAATGAAAAATAAAATCACTTCCTTTTTAGATGGTTTAATCACTTATGATTTCATTCTTTTTGGAGGGATTTTACTTGTTTTTATTTTACTAGTTGTTTTTAGTATATTATTTAGAAAAAAGAAAAGATTGTCTTTGTTTTTAGCAATTTTTTCATTTATTTTTTTATTAGTCTCTCCTTTTATTGGATATACAATGATGCATGATATATTGTTTAAAAATCAAACAATACTAACTAGCCAAAAAAAACTTCAATTTACAAAAGCTGTAGTGGTTCATGGAAAATTAACTAACTTATCCACTAGAAATTTTGAATCATGTTTGATAACAGCCACAATACATAGATCAAGCTCTAATAAACTAAAAGATTTTATTTATAAATTTAAGCCACTAAAAAAAATGTCGATTATTGAAGAGGATATAGTAGTCGCAAATGAGATTGATTTTAAGATTATAGTCTCACCATTTACATATTCAAATAATTTTAACACTTCACTGGAGGCTAGTTGTCGATGAGCGCATTAAACTATTGGCATTTTATTGTATTTGGAGTTATACTTATAATTTTTATCGTTGGAGTTCTTGCTGCACTAAAACAACCTGAAAAAAAACTACGAGTCCCTATGATATTTTCAATAGCTTTAATAACATCTCTTATTGCAGGATTTTCGGTAGTTGTTGTTGATAAATATACAAAAGAAGTAAAATTATATAAACTTAAAAATAAGCGTATCTTATCAATTGAAAAAATAGTGTATACTGGTATAGTTAAAAACGAGGGAAATCATAATATAGGTGAAGTTACTTTTGAGATTAAGATTGTAAATAAGGGTCATGCTACAGGAAAAGTTGCATCTGCAAACTGGTACGCACCTAGTGGTGTTACTGATTTTTTTGGTGGTGGTTATGGCGTGCTTTATAAACCACAATCAATCACAAAAGAGTTTGTAGTTGCAACTGATTTAAAACCAGGAGAAGCAAAATCTTTTCGAGTTTTCTTTGAGTTTCCACCATATTTTTCAAATGTATCTCAGTTTGCTAAAGTATATGCTCATTAAGATTTAAGGAATTTATTATGGAAAAAAAATTTACAAAATTATATAGAGTTTGGCATTGGCTTTTAGCTTTTTCAGTCCTTGGTCTTTTGGCTACAGTAGCTCTTAGGAAAACTTTTCTTTCTTGGAGGACAAATTCTGAAATAATTCAAACGCAATTGGCAAACAATGGTATAGAGGTATCTCATGAAATAGCAAAAGCTACAGCAAAAGCAATCCGTTCAGGTATGTGGGAATGGCACTATATCCTTGCAGTATTTTTAGCTATAGCTATAGTAATTAGGTTGTATATGGTAATTACTAAAAAAATAGAACTACCTATAATCACATTTTTAAAAGCTAAAGGTGAAGATAAATTAAAGCATGGTGTTCATATATTATTATGTTTTATCATATTATTAATGGCAATTAGTGGTGCAGTTCTATATTATTACGAAGCATTAGGATTTACTAAAGATGGGGT